>CAYMQP010000142.1:0-9675 GCA_964392505.1 uncultured Bacteroidales bacterium | reverse complement strand
ATATAGAACCTATCCTGTTTTTAGTAATGTTTGTTTTTTGGGCAATTGAAATAGGTATATACACACGCTTGGTTTCCCCTTCGTGAATATCGTCGAAAACTCCAATAACCTTAAACGGAATTCCCCTGATGCGGATGTATTTCCCTACAGGGCTTTCATCTTTAAAAATCTGTTCCTTAGCCAATTTACCCATGACAGCCACCTTACGATATTCCTTAACATCTAATCTATTCATTAGTCGACCTTCAACCAGTTTAATTGCCTCAATCACCTGATGACCCGGATCGATAGCCTGAACATCAAATTCGCCATAGTTATTTTTATAGCTTACCATACTTCCCCACATACCATATCGGGCCGAAAGGTTTTCAATATCATCATACATTTTATCAACTAATTCAATATCTTCATTAGTAAATTCTATTCTCCTTCCGGCATTAAAACCTCCATAAGCTGTACTGGTTTGACCACCTCCCATCCAAATACTGTTTTTAGCATCGCTGAAATTATAAATAACACCTTTTGCAAGTCCATTTCCAGAACCTAGCAGTATTACCAGCATAAAAATGCCCCATGCCACACTGAAGCCCGTTAGAAAAGTTCGCAGCTTATTCTTACGAATCGTGCTTAATATTTCATGCCACTGATCAAAATCAAGCATAATGAGCTTCCTTATTAGGTTTATATTCCCTCTCTATAATACCGTCGGTAAGCCGGATAATTCTTTCCGTGCGCTCCGAGATATCTCTTTCGTGAGTCACAATAATAACGGTTATGCCTTCCTTATTAACCTCCTGAAAAATACCCATCACCTCATAGGAAGTATGGGTATCGAGTGCTCCGGTGGGTTCATCGGCCAGTATAATTTTTGGTTTAGAAATCATTGCCCTGGCAATGGCGACACGTTGTTTTTGTCCTCCGGACAGTTCACTTGGTATGTGTTCAGCCCATTCCAATAAACCCATTTTCTCAAGGTATTCCATAGCAATTTTATTTCTCTTTTTCCGCGAAATACCCTGATAATAAAGTGGTAAAGCCACATTTTCCATGGCATTTTTAAAGGAAATCAAATTAAACGACTGGAAAACAAAACCAATCATTTTATTCCTATACCAGGCAGCTTTTGTTTCTGACATATTCTTAATCAGCTTATTATCGATATAATAATTCCCCGAATCATAACTATCGAGGATTCCTATAACATTCAACAAAGTTGATTTTCCTGATCCGGATGATCCTATAATTGAGATTAATTCACCCGATTCAACTTTCAGGTCGATACCCTTTAAAACATGTAGTCGGTTGCTACCTGTAACATAGGATTTGTGGAGTTTTTCTATTCGAATCATTGCATTACCCTTTCGATTTGGATGATACATTTTTTAACAACCATTATGCCAACGCCCATATTGCATTGAATTAGTGTATATTAGTATCAATAAAGTCTACAATTCCGCTTTATTTTTCAAGCTTTGTGTCCAGTTCTGGTACATGAATTGTCCGATTTAGTACACTCATACTTTGTTGTATGATGCAAAATCGTGATAATTCTATAACACTGAGAGTCTTTTTCTTTTAATGACAACTATCAAAATATAATAACGTATTCGACTGCATTTATATGAAAAGATAAAAACTTAATGGGAAAAAGTTGATTATGCAGTTATTATTTTGAGATTTATTTTAATAATCAACGCAACCATTATGCAAGAAATTGCATCTGAAAAATGGCAACTACCTATGGATATCCTTTAAAAAGATGTAAATTTGGGATATTCCATTCATTAACAATTGCTTAATACGCTTGATAATATAATCAAAGGTTGTTGCCGGAAAGAACCCGTAGCACAAAGGTTGCTCTACGAAATGTTCAGTGCACGAATGTTTGGAGTATGCTTAAGATATTCGGGTTCGAGGGAGGATGCTCAGGACATACTACATGAGAGCTTTTTAAAGATTTATGAAAAGATTGAGCAGTTTGAATCGAGAGGTTCTTTTGAAGGTTGGATTCGGCGGATAATGGTTAATACAGCTCTTGAAAAATTTCGCAATCAAAATAAGATTGTTAATGTACAAGAGGCTATTGAGGAATATGAAAGAAAGGAGGATATTGATATAACAGATAATATTACCGCCAAGGAATTAATGAGGATGATTGGGGAATTATCACCTCAATACCGAATTGTTTTTAACCTGTATGCTATTGAAGGGTATTCGCATAAGGAAATTAGTGAAAAACTGGGCATTACAGAGGGAACTTCTAAATCGAACCTATCGAGAGCAAGGACTATATTACAGGACAAAGTAAAAGAATTTTACAAACATGTTGAACGAGTTGAATAACACAGAGAATGATGGACAGGCTGGAAAATATTGATGAACTGTTTCGCGATGAATTAAGAGACTATGCTCCCACTCCGCCTGAGAAGGTGTGGAGCCGTATTGAAAAGGATATTGCGATCGGCAGGAAGAAAGTAGTTATCCCTGCATTTCTTAAAATCGCAGCAAGTATTGTATTAATAGCAGGTATTTCATGGTTGGTCTGGATATCTATTAATTCATCTACAAAAGAACAAGTATTAAGCGAAACTGAACAGAAAAACCAAATACCAGAGGGTTCAAATAATATAGCTACTGTTAGTCATGAAATAATTCCTGAAACATCTTCGGCAGATGTAACTACTCCTTCACTTACCAAAAATAAAAATCCAGTTCATGTAGAAGTATTAATGGTCGAAACTGAAGACGAATTAGCTAAAAAAACCGAAAAATCTGAAGAGATACTTGTTGATCATGAATCATCCGAACCTGATAATTTAATGCTACCTGCTGCTTCACGTACTATTATCCTAGGCTCCAATGCCGACATTCCAGCTTATCCTTATATAAAACCTATTTATACCGAAATCGACCCGAATGATCAGATAATTCAGCAAAATTTACTTGCCCTCGAAAACCAGATAGATAACGAAAAAAAGAAAAGCATGCAATGGTCAATAGGAGGTCAGGCTGGTCCACAGTACACCTACCGCGATGTTTATATCAACACACCAACTTACCCTACTGATAATTACAATAAGTATGAATCGGGTTTATTGGCATATGCCGGCGGATTGCAGTTTGAAATGGAGCCAACATCCCGTTTTTCAATTCAATCAGGTATATATTATTCCAAAATCGGACAAGTAAAATCCTCAATTCAGGTGAATTCCAATATTGGCACAACCTGGTATAACTCCACTCCTGATATACTCACTGAACAACCTCAACGTGGATCGAACACACTGCCCGACGTTGTGAACTCAACAGGTACTATTACTTTTGATAAGAATCTTTCTCCACCGGTAGCAAGTATTGAAGAAGATATCGACTGGACTGTTGGAGAATTAACCACCGAACAATATTTCGAATTTGTAGAAATACCATTTCTAATTAAATATCTGATTATTGATAAAAAGGTTGATGTAAATTTATGCACTGGATTATGGGCTAATTTCTTGGTTGGAAACAAAGCCATGGTAACTGATAATGATAATGTTGTGACTGAAGGTAAAACTAACGAAATTAATTCCTTTAACTATAGCGGCTCAGTAAGTATTGGTGTTGAATATCCGATTGCAAGTAATCTGAATATTAACCTCGAACCTTTTTTTAAATATTATTTATCACCTATTAATACTAATCCTGAGACGGACGTTTATCCTTATTCTATGGGGGTTCTGACTGGTATAATCTATACTTTCTGATCAATTCCCACCGTTTTTTTCACATGTTTTTAGCTATTTTTGCGGTTTGATTGTTACCCTTACAGACCGAAAAATCGAAATTATGTTAAAATTTAGCGCAACTCCCACTAAAGGTGGATCAAAAATATCAGTTGGCGGTATATTTCTTGTTTTATTTTTATTTGCAGCATTTTCCGATAGCCAACAGATTTATACATCCAATAATGAAGTATATATCCAAACTATCTCGCCCTACATACCAGAAAATATCGCATTTTGTAACGAAGAAGTTCCAATTCAATATTTTGACATATTCGAAAGTCTTGAACGGGAATTGATCGTTAACACTTATTTTCATTCTCAGACTATCTTGTATCTTAAAAAAGCCTCGCGTTATTTTCCTGTTATTGAGCCAATATTAAGAATTAATAATATCCCTGACGATTTCAAGTACCTTGCTATAGCGGAAAGCGGACTATCACATGTTGTATCACCCGCGGGTGCCCGTGGAATTTGGCAATTATTGGAAAGTACTGCTAAAGATTACAACCTTGAAATTAATGAAGAAATAGACGAACGATATCATCTCGAGAAAGCTACCGAAGCTGCCTGTAAATTTCTGAACGAATCATATGCTATTTACCATAACTGGACCATGGTAGCGGCAACTTATAATGCCGGTCGTAAGGGTATTGAACGTCAAATAGAAAGACAGGGTGAAACAGATTATTATAGCTTATTGTTGAACGACGAAACAGCCCGGTATGTTTTTCGTGTAATTGCTATAAAGCTTATCATGGAAAATCCTTCGCGGTATGGTTTTACAATAACTGAAGCAGACCAATATAAACCCATTCCATTTCATGCGATATCAATAAGCGGCGCTATTGAAAATATCGCGGCTTTTGCCAGGGAACACGGTACGAGTTATAAAATATTAAAATACCTTAATCCATGGTTACGAGATAATAAACTTACCAATCCAAAACAAATTACTTATACCATTAAAATCCCTGTTTCGAGGGAATTTGAGCGATAAAAGTAAACATTCATACACTCCTTCTTTGAAAAAGTATAGCGAAAATATTGAATCGGGCGAAACAATAGGAATTTATGGGGCACGAGTTCATAACCTAAAGAATATCAATGTTACCATTCCCCGAAATAAACTTTCGGTAATAACAGGATTAAGTGGCAGTGGTAAGTCGTCGCTTGCATTTGATACTATTTATGCCGAAGGTCAGCGACGTTATATTGAAACACTGTCGGCTTATGCTAGGCAATTCTTAGGTAGCATGGAACGCCCTGATGTTGATAAGATAACCGGTTTATCGCCAGTGATCAGTATAGAGCAAAAAACAACGAATAAAAATCCTCGCTCTACAGTTGGAACTACTACTGAAATATATGATTTCCTCCGATTATTATACGCCCGTGCAGGGGAAGCTTATTCTTACAATACCGGAGAGAAAATGGTACGTTATACCGACGATCAAATTATTAGCCTGATTATCAAAAAATATACCGGCAAAAAAATAATTATTCTGGCACCAGTTGTTAAAAACCGGAAAGGGCATTATAAGGATCTTTTCGAACAGATCATACGGAAAGGTTTCCTTTACGTACGAATCGACGGAGAAATTATTGAAATCAGGCATGGTCTCCGAGTCGATAGGTATAAGAACCATAATATTGAGATTGTTATTGCTAAATTCCTCATTAAACCAGAGGATCGAAAACGCCTGAAAGAATCGGTGGCAACAGCTATGCACCACGGTAAAGGTATTATTATAATTCTGTATAATGATACTCGTGAGACCCGTTTTTTTAGTCGCCATCTTATGTGTCCTACCACTGGGATTTCTTATAACGAACCTGCACCACATTCCTTTTCATTCAACTCACCTCAAGGTGCTTGTACCGAATGTAATGGTCTTGGTACAATCGATCAGGTTGATAAAGAAAAAATTATACCTAATCCGGATTTAAGTATTAAGGAAGGAGCAATTGAACCCTTAGGAAAATATAAGAGCAATCTTATTTTCTGGCAAATTGAAGCCATCGGACGCAAATATGGGTTCACCATCCATACTCCTATTAGAAAAATACCTGAAGAAGCCCTGAAAATAATTCTGTATGGATCGGAAGAGCCTTTTAAACTCGAAAACACTCCCCTAGGAACAGCATCAAATTATTTTCTGAGTTTCGAAGGCGTGGTTACTTATATAAATAACATACAGGCAACTGCTTCCAGTAATGGTGAAGGTGTTAGTAGCTGGACAAGCCAATTCATTAAAAAAGTGGTGTGCCCCGTATGTAATGGTCAACGTCTAAATAAAGAATCATTGTTTTTCAGAATTCTTGATAAAAATATATCGGAGCTTGCTTCAATGGATATAATTGATTTATCTAAATGGCTGGATAATGTCGAAAAACATTTGAGCGAGCGACAACGGAAAATTGCCACTGAAATCCTGAAAGAACTGCGCACCAGGGTACAATTCCTGCTTAACATCGGTTTGGGTTACCTTTCGCTCAACTTGCCTTCGCGAACCCTTTCGGGTGGCGAAAGTCAGCGGATAAGACTGGCCACACAAATAGGTTCGCAACTTGTAAATGTATTATACATACTTGACGAACCCAGCATTGGATTACATCAACGCGATAATATCCGCCTTATTAATGCTCTTAGAACACTTTGCAATACGGGAAATTCAATTATTGTAGTTGAACACGATAAAGAAATGATGCAATCGGCCGATTACCTGGTAGATATGGGTCCATACGCAGGTCGACATGGCGGAGAAATCGTAGCCGCCGGTTCGCCTGAAGAAGTCATAAAATCGGATGGATTAACGGCCAAATACCTCCGGGGAGAGCATATTATTCCTGTTCCGGAAGAAAGAAGAAAAGGAAATGGGAAGTTTATTCGTATACATGGAGCTAGGGGTAATAATCTGAAAAATATCGATCTGAGTATTGAGTTGGGAAGATTTATTTGTGTCACAGGCGTGTCAGGAAGTGGTAAATCTTCATTGATAAATGAAACACTTTTCCCGGCACTTAGCCGTCATTTTTATCGTTCAAGTTTGGAACCTCTGCCTTATAATTCCATTGAAGGACTCGAATACATCGATAAGGTAATTGACGTTGATCAATCGCCTATTGGCCGGACTCCCCGTTCAAATCCAGCAACCTATACCGGAGTATTTTCGGATATTCGAAATCTTTTTTCACAAACAACAGAATCGAAAATAAGGGCATACAAACCCGGACGTTTCTCATTTAATGTTAAGGGAGGTCGATGTGAAACCTGTCAGGGAGCAGGTTTGCAAACAATCGAAATGAATTTTCTTCCCGATGTATATGTTATTTGCCGCGATTGTTCCGGTAGAAGATATAACCGTGAAACACTCGAAGTAAAATATAAAGGACGAAATATCAGTGAAGTGCTTGATATGACTATCAATCAGGCATATGAATTTTTTAAGAATATTCCTAATATCCAAAAAAAGCTGTCGGCACTTAAAAAAGTTGGACTCGGTTATGTAAGGTTGGGGCAACCATCCACCACGCTCTCGGGAGGTGAATCGCAACGTATAAAATTGGCTGCTGAATTGGCAAAACGTGATACAGGAAAAACGCTGTATATACTTGATGAACCCACGACAGGTTTACATTTCGAAGATATCAGAGTATTGTTGGAAGTACTTAATAAGTTAGTGAACCGAGGAAATACAGTAATAGTAATTGAACACAACCTCGATGTTATTAAAATGGCCGATCATATAATTGATATGGGGAAAGAGGGAGGCCAGTTAGGAGGGTATATTCTGTTCGAGGGCAGCCCCGAAGAAATAATACATTATGAAAACAGCTATACTTCAGTATTTCTAAGGAAGGAGCTTGCCTGCTGAATGTTTGTTAATAGCTGTAACTCTTTACCTGATAATTTCGTTATATCTTTACGCGCTGCGAGCAATAACAAGTAAATTCAATGACAAATGGCTACTAGTGAAGATAAGATTAAACTAGCCTTCAAAAAGAAGAACTGGAACGAGATAAAAACTTACGACAGTTGGAAAATATTTAAGATTATGTCGGAGTTTGTAGAAGGCTTTGAAAAACTGGCTCGTATCGGACCCTGTGTTTCCATTTTTGGAAGTGCTCGTACCGAACCCGGTACACCTTACTATAAACTGGCCGAAGAAATAGCATTTCAATTAACCCAGTCGGGTTATGGTGTTATTACCGGAGGTGGCCCCGGTATAATGGAAGCTGCAAATTTAGGTGCCAAGCGCGGTAAAGGGCGCTCGGTTGGTATAAATATTGATTTACCTTTCGAACAGGAACCGAATTTATTTATAGATTCTGATAAGCTCATCACATTCGATCATTTCTTTGTCCGAAAAGTGATGTTTATGAAGTATGCTCAAGGGTTTGTCGTATTACCAGGTGGTTTTGGTACATTCGACGAGCTTTTTGAAGCTCTTACCCTTATCCAGACAGAAAAGTTCGGACGATTCCCAATTATTATGGTGGGTAAGAAATATTGGGTAGGTCTGGTGGACTGGATTAAAAAAGTCATGCTTGAAGAACATAAAAACGTGTCAACGGAAGATCTTGAACTGTTTCAGGTTGTTGATACTGCCGAAGATGCAGTAAATAAGATTGATCAGTTTTACACAAAATACTTGCTCAGTCCTAACTTCTGATAAAAAGAAATTAACAATACTATCAAATTGTTTATCAATATTTTAAATTAATTTTGTATAGATAATCCCATTCACGTGCTTTGAACATATAAGGCTAATTCAATAAATTTAATCATTACTTAAGTAAATGCCTGATGTATAGAGTAATTGCACTCATAATAAATATTATAATTGCCTTATCACTTGGAGGCATTTTTCAGGCAGGAGTTACACTTAATATTCAGGCTCCGGCAGAGGTTGTTGCTGGTACTGAGTTTGAAGTAAAAGTAACGATTCAGAAAGGCGACCTGCAAAGCTTTTCAAGGCTTCAGCAAACATTTCCGGCTGGTTTAAAAGCCTCTTCTTATATTTCATCCGACGGCGACTTTACATTTGAAGAAAAACGTGTACGGTTTATTTGGTTGCGTTTGCCAAGTCAGGACGAATTTACCGTGGTTTATAAAATAAAACCTGACGAACGTCTTAAAGGCATATTTACTATCGACGGAAAATTTTCCTATATCGATGAGAATGAGCGAAAGTCGATTAGTGCTTTCAGTCAGCCTATAGTAATATTGCCTTCTCCCAATATCGATCCGTCTCTTATTGTGGATATTAAGGATTTTGAAGAACAGGTTATACCATATATAGCTCCGGTTACTGCTGAACCACAAATGGCATGTATTAGACAAACTCCAGTATCAGAGACAGACGGTTATATTGTTAATTTATTGGTTAATAAGGAAACAAAACAGAAATTTGCTAAAATTGAAGAGACTATACCATCAGGCTACAAAGCAGTATCTGTTAATCCGAAAGAAGCAATTTTTACGTACAAAGGCAACACAGCCAAATTTCTTTGGATGAACCTACCTTCCAATCCTTATTTTATAGTATCATATAAACTTATTCCGGAGAGAACAAATATTAATGCACCCGTTTTGCAAGGTAAATTTTCATACCTTGAAGGTGAAAAAACTATTAGTATCGACATACGACAAACCGATCAAAACCTGGCTTCCCTTTCACCTGACGAGATTGGAAGTTTAATTACAACATTGAGTACTGCCCAACTTGCCGATAAAACTGAGGAAAAACAACCAGTTGTAAATCGTGAAGAAAAACCTCCCAGAAAAGAAATTACTAAAACACCTCCAAAGGAATTAAAAAACAACTTGGCATACCTGCTCGAACCCGAAGATGGTATTTATTATCGGGTACAACTAGCTGCAGGCCATAAGAGTGTGGATATTCAA
>CAYMQP010000141.1:0-9740 GCA_964392505.1 uncultured Bacteroidales bacterium | reverse complement strand
GGTAAAACGGTTTGATTTCGAGGTAAACTCCCTGTAAAATCCCTGTACTGAGGCTGCTACCGTAAACTCGGTTACTGTAAATGTCAGGTCGAAGTCAAAATCTTCTCCCATATCTGCAATAACCCCCAGTTCTGACATCAGAATATTCTGATTTATTACACCTCCTCTTTGACCATGGACTTTGGCATCGGGATTTGGTACTGTTTTCACACGAAATTCCCTTCGACCCATTTCTCTTCTTTGCCCATCAATATTAGCATATACTACGACGTAAGAATTTCCGGGTCTTATGGGTCGGATAATATAGGAATCGCGTTGCTTAATATGGCGGGCATTAGTTACGCTGATATCTATTTTATCAGGTTGAATTCCTGCTACGGATACTTCAACAGGGTTATCGACACCAAGGTAAAATACATTCATTTTAGTAGGAGCTACAGTTACAGCACCTTCGCCAACCAAAAAACTTTGCTTGAAAGGTTTTACTATTTTCCCGGATGGCCCGGTAAGTTCTATTAAACCTCCCCATTTCTTTGCTCCAATACTGGTTGCAGGTAATTTAAAAATGCCTTTACCACTTCCCTTTGGAACATCCAATTCTTGGTAGTTTATATCTTTTCTAAGCTTATATTCGTATACATCCCCTTCGATTTTAACCGAGTCATAAGGATGAGGATCACTAGTAACAAATATTTTAGGATCGGCTGTTGTATCACTCGCAGCTAAAAATACTTCGGCCCGATATTCATTACCTTTAATTATATAATTTGAATTTGGAATTACTGTAGCTTCAATTTTATTGAAACTAACATCTCCGGCGCTAATTTGAGCATATAAATATTTTAGAGCTTCCGATTCGGCATTTCTTACGTTTATTTGTAAACCTGTCATTATGGTTAAAACACCTGATAATGGCAAGTGCTCGAAATGTTCACTTTCCCAAGAATGAGTCTCAGTATCAACTCCTTGTGCTGCTTTATGTTTGCCCTCCATAGCGGATGGGGTTGTATTTAGTGCTGATTGAATAGATACACGAATTGGTTTTGCATTTTCTGATGTAACAATCTTATTCACGAGGAAGTTCCTATAATCCTCAATCATCGACTTCAATTTTTTAGCCGCTTTGTCTTCTTCGACAATCATAACATAGGCCGGGGGATCTGTTTTATCTTTAAGTCTTATTTCTTTTGCATTGATATCTTTGGTTTTTTCGTCGAATGCATCAAAATCCTTGGAGTATTTAAGAATTTCAATTTTTTTATCCTGAATAAATTCAACGATAGCGTCAGCATCTGCTTTAACTTTGTGAGCAAGTTCAAGCCAGGGTCCTACTTTACTTTTATTAAGTTCAAATTGTGTGGCAAAATCAGACAATACTTTACCATTCGTTTGTTCAAGTGTTTCTATGGTTCTTTTCAGACCCTCCTCTAAAACATCGAAAGCATTAAGTACCTCGTTTGATACATTTAGTGCTAACAAAGCCATCAGCACCAAATACATCATACCGATCATTTTTTGTCTCGGAGTTTCTTTAACGTGGGCCATAAATTATTGAGATCTATAGTTGTTTAAAGTAATTATGGCTTAGTAAGCGCATCCATAGTGGTGAGCATATTGCCATAAATAGAATTCAATGAAGAAATACTCTCTTTGAGTTTTGCCATTTCTTCCTTATACTTATTGGTTTCGTCAACTGAATCTCTCAGGTTTTTTATCATTGATTGCAAGCCTGAGTAAAGTTCTGTCGAACCTTTCATATGATTCTGACCATCGCGAATCTGCGTTTCATATACTGAGTTAAGCTCAGTAAGACTTTGATTAAGTTTCTCAATATGGGCTTCGTGCTCTTTACTTCCTAATGAAATATTTTTCTGCTCTTCCTGAATAGTACTAGCAATTGATTCATATGAATCGGCAATTTCATTACCCGATTGTACGATCTTATTTGCTGCTTCGAAATAAGCTGAAGTAAGACTTTTTGTCGATTCTTGGATGGAATCGGTTGTAGTTGCATACGTATTTGCTAATCCGCTAACCGATGAAGCAGCTCCCTGTAGATTACTGACAAATTCCTTTGTTGCAACAGTCGCTTCCGAGATATCAGACAATCCCTTAGCGGTTTTATTTAATCGGCTGAATCCTTCTCCTAGCTGAACCAATGCTTCCGGATCGACACCGGTCTGTCCGAGAATATGTTCAATTCTTTCAACAGGTCGAGATGCTCCCTCTTCGAGTAATTTCCGTTCTTTAAAGTTTTCAATTTCATCCGGATCGGAAAGTCCAGCAAGTTCGGGATATACCAGTGTCCAGTCTAATTCTTCGTGCAACGGTTCGAAAGCTGAGAAGAAGAAAATGATAGCTTCGGTACAAAGTCCAAGTGTAATAATTAACGCACCTGCAGGCCAGTGATTAATTTTGAAAAGTGCTCCAATAATAACTACTGATGCTCCCCAGCCATAAAGTTTGGCCATAAAATTTCTCCAGCCTGAACTTTGAACAATATCGGTTAGATTAATCATAGTATGAAAGATTTATTCTGAAATAGTTTACATGTTAGTTAGAACCGAGATACGATCTTACACATCGGAATCCGATATATGATTTTGCAGTATCCTGGTATTCATAAGAACGAGCACCACATTGCAGGTAGTATCCTATATCTTTCCAGGAACCACCACGAATTACCTTTCTTTTTAATACAGGAGGATCATCGGGTAATGCATTGTATTTATAATCGGGATTCAGATCGTGTGTGAAAATGTAAGCCGATTCGTCGTAAGCATTGGCTGTCCATTCAGCAATATTTCCGGACATATCGTAGAGCCCGTATTCATTAGGTTGATATGTACCGACAGGTAATGTAACTGAACCGCCATCGTCGATATAGTTACCTCTGAGGGGTTTGAAGTTAGCTAAGAAACAGCCTTCCTTATTACGGGTATAATACCCTCCCCAGGGATACATCGAATGATCGAGTCCGCCTCGTGCTGCATACTCCCATTCCGATTCTATAGGTAAACGATATTCATGAACCGGTGGTTGACCTGAAGCACTTAAAGCGGCATTAAGATATTCAGTGCGCCAGATACAGAAAGCAGAAGCCTGCTTCCAGGTAACTCCGACAACAGGATAATTATCGTAGGCTGGATGCCAGAAGTAACGAGTTGTCATAGGCTCGTTGAATGAATAAGTAAAATCAGCTATCCAGCAAAGAGTATCGGGATAAACATTCGTTACATCGCGGATAATAAAGTTGGAACGGTCTTGTATTTCAATCCTTTCACCATCGCTGTTAGTAACATAACCTTCGTATTCTTTAGTCTGATAGTTATATCGATTCGATTTTTTGGCAGCCTGTTTCAGGTCGACCCAGAAATATTCGTACATTAATTTCCGGGTATCAATTTCCTTTCTGCCATAAAAGCGCTCCTGATCGTTATAATATAATTCGCTTAGTGTTTCGTTAACTTCCTCGTCATTGAAATCAATCCTGATATCCCAATTGAGTCTGGGAGGATCGATTGGATTTCCAAACTGGTCTTCGGAAATCACATAATCATCTAATACTTCACCAAGCATCCGCCTCATAATAGAATCACGCACCCAGAACACAAACTGGCGGTATTCGTTGTTTGTAATTTCCGTTTCATCCATCCAAAACGGATCGACGGTAATAGTACGTGAATACGTATTTTGTGCCCATGGCACATCTTCATCATTGATCCCCATAACAAAACTACCTTGGGGAACAAATACCATCCCAAAAGGATCGGGTTCAAAATATCTGCCTCTCCCGGGCACTCCGGTAAGTTCGCCACCGCGGTAATTCGAACAACTTGTAATTACAAGAATAGCGAATACAAAACCAAAAGAAATTATCTTTTTCATAATCAAAGGAATTTATCTGAAATCACAAATTTTCTAAGTAAAATTAATCGTATATAAATTTAATTAATTTTTTATAAATACCTAATGCTCTTATATTTTTGTGGAGCCTTCTCTACTCCAATCTTAAAACAATAATTCAGCACAAATTCATGCGATCCCTGGGTGTGATTAATTAAGGCACTTGTTTGTGCATCGTATGAATATCCAATTCTAAATCCGTCGAAAAGCTCAATACCAATCATCCCCACAATAGCTTCGCCGGTTCTATAGGTAACGCCACCCCAAATCTTTTTATTGTACAGACATACAAGATTCAAATCCATATCTGTAGATATACCGTCCGATTTTATAAGAACCGCCGGTCTGAGTTCCCATGCCGGATTTGATAATTGCATATTATATCCTGCAGTTACGTAATAATGGCGGTTAAGGTTATATTTTGATTCGGAATTTCCCGTTTCAGTAGCCACTGTGGTTACTTCCGGACTGTTTAAATGTAATGCCGAGGCACCGAAATAGATATCTTCGGTTCGGTAAAAAAAACCCGCTCCCATAGTCAATGTCATATTTTCCGGATCGCCTTGAGGGATATAGTTATCCACTTCTGAACCATCACTGGTTATCCAATTAAACCCTTCAATAGTATTATCAATAAAACCTGCTTCAATGCCGATACCAAGTGTACCATCGCCAAGGTTGAACCGATAGGCATAAGTCAGGTGGAGATTAATATCGCTATTAAAACCCAATGCATCGCGGTAAACAGAAAGGCCAACTCCATGCTGGGCCCCGAATAAAGTAAAAGGAACCTCAGCATTGAAGAAGAAGCTTTCTGGATTTCCGGGGAAACCTACCATTTGTTGTCGTATTATACCTGTTAAACACACCATATCCAAACTTCCTGCACTTCCTGGATTTATTCGTAAATAATCATAAGTAAAATGCGATACCTGTGCTATTTGTTGCGCATTGGATGCAGCATGCATTGCGATTACAGCAACCAGTATGAGTGTCTTTTTCATTTATTCTCCTTCGAATATAAAAGCCCGCAACACGCAAGGCCCTTATATAGAAAGTAAAATAAGCAAAAATATTGTACTCAAGCAAGGTCAATAATCAACAATGCTTTTTATCAAGGTATTTATACTTATTTTATTTGATCAAGGTTACCCTTTCAGAGAGAAAAATGAAATAGGCAATTTTTGCATGTTTTATCAGGAATATTTGAAATATGGTGGCAGAGACTTTTTATTATTCAGGTAACCAATTGAAATAGAGTTATGTATTCAGTTTTTCCAGTAAAAAAATTCAAAAAATGCTTTTTGGGGAATAACAATTTTTTTAGCAATAAAATCACGATAATTTCTGAAACGATTTCAACCACAAATCGGGTACTTCCTGTTCACAGGCTTTCTGATAATCGGAATAGGAACAGGACACCATTACCGAAGTATTGTTTTTAGGATTGGGAACTTCCATCCACCAGCGCTCGCTAATCAGACTTTTATAAAATGTCATTTCATAATCCAGATCGGAATGCCCAACAATAAAAGTCTTGAAATTTTTATTTTCACTATCAGGTACTTCAGGATTTCGACAGGAACATCCGTCAAGAAAATACCAGATAATTTGGGCAGCCAGGCTTGAAGTTTGATCCAAAACATCGTATTTGGGATTAATTTCGAATAAACCGAAAACTATTACACGATCGCTAATCCCTGAATAACGGCTTAACTGACAAGCTTCTTCGGCTGAAAAACCACTGGGCGAAGGATTGAGATAACCTGGTGCATCAGATTGCCTGACTGCATTTATATCAAAGCTTACCAAATCGGTATCGCGCAATATGGGTTCAACCGAGCTCATATTAGAACGCACTTCTCCTAATCGGATAATATCGTGATATAATTTCCCAATAAGATCGATATTTTCTTTATCGGTCAAATGCATTTGATGTCCCAAATTACAATACTTGAAAAGAATGCGTTTTTTAAAAATCAGTTCGGTAAGAAATGATTCAGCGGTAGGTTTAATTTCTTCTTTGATGATATCAATTGTTCTGTCAATTGTGGTAAGATTAATCTGTTTCCGAAAAGATTCGAGAAGCTGAAAAACGGGGATGGTAAGTTCCTGCGTACCACCTAAAAGAATAACAATAAGATCGTTTGAAAATAAAAAATGTAGTACTTCTTTAAGTGCCGCATATGTATCGTCGTAAGTATTTCCCTGTTTCAGGTTTCCCAAATCAACGATTCGATAATTAACTTTATATAATTGGTATAATTTGGCTCTGATTTTTTCGGGAGCCAGCGATGCTCCTCTGTTTAGTGAATTTCGGTCTTCAGGAACTCCCAGCAAGGCAACCTGAAAATTATTTGAAATATCAGGCTTAATATCGGGTGTATGTATTTCGATATTTTTCGCAAAAATATTCGGATTTGAAATAAGGTGCCCTTCAGGTTTTTCAAGACTTACCGGGTCGAGAAAATCATATAGTACCATATTTTATCTTTTTGATTTTTTCTTATCCGGCGATGTATTGATAATTTTCATGCAATCATCTTTCGTCATCTCCGATGGAGTCACTTTTTTGGGGATTCTGTAATTTTTCTTTTTATAAGAAATATAAGGGCCCCAACGTCCATTAAGAATTTGTAATTCAGGTTCGTCGGTAAAAGTTTTAATTATACGGTTTTTGTCCTGTTCAATTTTTTCGTTTATTAGCTCAATGGCTCTTTCCCGATTTATCTCGTATGGATTATCGATATCTTTTTTAAGCGAATAAAACTTGTTATCGTGACGAACATATGGACCAAAACGACCTATGCCCACAACCATTTCTTTGCCTTCATGTTCGCCAAGACTTCTGGGAAGCTGAAAGAGGGCCAATGCTTCTTCGAGAGTAATTGTTTCGAGATGCTGACCTTTTAACAAACTGGCGTACCTTGGCTTTTCGCCTGACTTTTCATTAGTGATTCCTATTTGTACTATTGGTCCGTATCGACCCATTCTTGCAATAACCGGTTTACCTGAATCAGGATCAATACCTATTTCGCGTTCTCCTTTAGAATAATCCGATACTTCGAGGGTTTTTTCAACTTTTTTATGGAAAGGTTTGTAAAAACCATCGATCATTTTTGACCATTCCATTTTTCCCGACGCAATATCATCAAATTCTTTTTCAACGGTGGCAGTAAAATTATAATCCATAATTTCCTTAAAATATTCAAGAAGGAAATCGTTAACAATCATACCGATATTATCGGGAAATAATTTCGCTTTTTCCCTATTATAAAAATCGGTTTGTTCCGATTTTGTAATATTTCCGTTATCAAGTGTGAGGATAGTAACTTTCCGCTCTTTTCCCGAACGGTCTTCTTTAATAATATAACCTCGGTTTTGAATTGTTGAAATGGTTGGAGCGTATGTTGAAGGGCGACCAATACCAAGTTCTTCTAATTTTTTAACAAGACTGGCTTCGGTATATCGTGGAGGTGGTGCGGTAAATCGCTGAATAGCTTTAATAGCATCTCTAATTAACTTTTGGCCAGCTTGTAAAGGAGGGAGAAGTCCTTTGGTTTCATCTTCCGAGGTATCATCATCACTTGATTCAATATACAGTTTCAGAAATCCTTCGAACTTTAGTACTTCACCCTGTGCAATGAAATTCTCATCGGTATTAGAGACATCGATTGTTACTGTGGTTTTTTCGAATTGGGCATCGCTCATTTGCGATGCGACCATACGCTTCCAGATAAGATCGTATAAACGTTTTTCTGCATTTGTGCCATGAATCGTTCTGTTTTCTATATAGGTTGGCCGGATGGCTTCGTGAGCTTCCTGTGCACCTTTCGATCGGGTGATATAATTCTTTCTGTTGGAATATTTTTCACCAAATTCTTCAATAATTGCCTTTTTAGCCGTATTTAGCGCAAGTTGTGAAAGATTGACTGAATCGGTTCTCATGTAAGTGATATAACCTGCTTCGTAAAGGCGTTGCGCTACCGTCATAGTTTGTGATACCGAAAATCCTAGCTTCCGACTTGCCTCTTGTTGTAGGGTTGATGTTGTGAAAGGTGGAGCTGGTGATTTTTTGGTGGGTTTTTTAACCACATCGATAACCTTAAATTCCCCTTCACGGCATTTTTCGAGAAATTGCAGGGCTTCTTTTTCAGTATTATAACGTTTGTTTAATTCGGCGGTAAACGAATTAATTTTACCTCCTTCTGCATCATCTGGTTTAAAAATTCCGGTTATTTTAAAATTTGCAACAGGGGTGAAATTTATGATTTCACGTTCGCGTTCAACAATTAATCGTACTGCAACTGATTGCACCCTCCCAGCCGATAAGGCTGGTTTTACTTTTTTCCATAAAATTGGCGATAGTTCGAAACCTACAAGCCGGTCAAGAATGCGCCGTGCCTGTTGTGCATTAACTAAATTCTGATCGATATTGCGATAACTTTGAATGGACTCCTGAATGGCACTTTTAGTAATTTCACTAAAAACGATTCGTCGTGTTTTTTCCGGATCGAGTTTGAGTACTTCGGTTAAATGCCAAGCTATTGCTTCCCCTTCACGATCTTCATCGGACGCCAGCCATACTGTATTTGCTTCTTTTGCGAGTTTTTTAAGGTCGGAAACTACTTTCTTTTTATCATTTGGGATAATATATTTCGGTACATAGTTGTTATTAAGATCTATACCAAAATCTTTTTTTGAAAGATCGCGAATATGACCCATACTCGATGCAACATGAAACTCTTTGCCCAGGAATTTTTCGATCGTTTTAGCCTTGGCAGGCGATTCTACAATTACCAGATTATCGATCATACGAAATTTTTTTTATTGCATCACAAAGAAACATCATACAAATTTATGTTCAAAAATTTAATTCAAATAATTAATACTTTTACGACAAAAAGCCAATCATATTATGTCTGATCAAAGAAATGCTTTTTATAAATATACACGTATCTTCTGGATTTTGTTCGCTTTACCCTTTGTAGGATTTTTTATTATTATACTAGTGGCAGCGACCGGTAATCTGGGTTATATGCCAAAAATCGAAGACTTGGAAAATCCTAAGATCAATCTTGCTACACACATAATTTCTGCCGATGGTGAAATTCTTGGGAGCATTTACTATAAAAATCAGAACAGAACCCATGTAGCGTATGAGAAATTACCGAAAAACCTTGTCGATGCACTCATAGCAACTGAAGATATCCGTTTTTATAGGCATTCAGGTATCGATATTAAAGGTTTGGGACGAGCTTTTATTTTACGTGGAATTCTCCGAAGAAAAAGCGCAGGAGGCGGAAGTACAATAACCCAGCAATTTGCCAAGCTGCTTTTTCATGAACCGGCCAGAACAATAAATGAACGATTGAAACAAAAAGTTAAGGAATGGTTAATAGCTGTTAAACTTGAAAAGGCATACACTAAAGAAGAAATTATTGCGCTATATTTTAATCAGTTCGATTTTCTTTACAATGCAGTTGGCATTCAATCGGCCGCACAGGTTTATTTTAATACTACTCCCGATTCGCTCAAAATAGAACAATCGGCCATGTTAGTGGGCATGGCTAAAAATCCATCTCGTTATAATCCCAAACTATACCCCGATAGGGCACTTGGGCGAAGAAATACTGTGTTGCGGCAGATGGGAAAATACGGATTCATTTCGAGTGAAATTTCAGATTCACTCCAGGCATTACCACTCGAAATTAATTTTCAGCGCTTCAGTCATAATGTTGGTTTGGCCACGTACTTCAGAGAATATATTCATAAAACCATGAGTGCAAAGGAACCTCAACGGAAAAATTACAGTAAGTGGAATTATAGTAAAT
>CAYMQP010000140.1:0-9757 GCA_964392505.1 uncultured Bacteroidales bacterium | reverse complement strand
CTAGAAGGCAGATCATTCCCCGAGAATGCATCCGAATTTTATGATCCCTTAATTGATTTTATCGCTGAATTAAAAACACCATACGTTAGTTTCGATATTAACCTGGAATATATTAATACTGCCTCTTCGGAAAAGATGCTTTTTCTCTTGAATGCACTTGATAAAAATGAAGATATAGGATCAGCTCAGGTTAACTGGTATTACGAAGAAGGAGATGATGATAGTGTCGAAACTGCTGAAATTTATGAAAATTCACTTAAGCGAATTCGATTCACGTATAATGAAGTTGCCGAAGTAGATTGTTAGCATTATTTCGGAATTAAATGTTGCCGGTTTAAAAACCGGCATTTTTTTATTCTCAACTTTTTAAACAAGAATAATACTCTTTATTAAGCGGGATTAGAAATTGATATGTTTGTCAATACATTTAAGTATTTTTACTCAAAATACTTAACTCACAGTCCATGTCAAGGCAAATAGTTATTCCTGTTGTCTTATTCCTTTTTTCAATTTCTGTACTACATATTTCATGCACGCATGAAACACTAAATCTCGATCAGCAGGATACAATTTGTTTCGACAGTCAAATATTGCCTCTCCTGCAGAATTCTTGTGGAACAACTGGTTGCCATGATGCAGCCAATGGAGAAGTAGATTTTTTGGCTACCAATTACCAATCTGTTATAAACTATGTTAAACCCGGCGATCCAAAAGGAAGTAAATTATATACTGTTATTACTGATATTTGGAGTGATAAATTTATGCCCCCCGAAAATCCACTTCCAAAAAAAGACCGCAACCTAATCCTGATTTGGATTGCCCAGGGCGCTATGGAAACTACTTGTGAACCTGATACCAATAACAATAATCAGAATCCCGATACTGTTTGTTTTGTACAAGATATTTTGCCCATCTTTCTATCAAGTTGTGCTGTCAGTGGATGTCATGATGCAATTACGCAACGTGAGGATTATAATTTATCGGACTATTCTTCCATAATGTCTAATCCGGAAGGTATTGTTCCCTACAACCCGGAGAATAGTAAAATATTCGAAGTGGTATCTGAAAATGAGTCTGACGACCGGATGCCACCTCCTCCACGATCGGCACTTACTTCTAATCAGATTGAAAAACTACGTAAATGGATACTTGGTGGTGCACTTAATAGCGATTGCCCGGAACATAGTTGTGATACATTGTCGACTATTTCATACAGCGATCAGGTTTCCCCCATTATCGAAAACAACTGCCTGTCCTGTCATAACTCAACATCAGCCAGTGGAGGAGTATTGCTAAACAACTATGAAAATGTCAGAACAACGGCTGAAACTGAATATAACGGCACATCGTTACTTGTAGGTACTATCCGTAATTTGGATGGATTTCCGGCCATGCCTCCGAATAGCCAATTGAATCTCTGTTCAATTCGGATTATCGAATTATGGATCGAACAGGGCTTACAAAATAATTAACTTCAGCAGCAAACAAAATATAGAGCACCATGCTTAAATATCTTTTCTTAATATTAATGACTCTTTTAATTACAGGTTGTTATTATGATAGTGAAGAATACCTGTTCCCGGAAGTCAATTCAGCATGCGATACAACGAATGTTACTTATTCTGGTTCGATACAGCCTGTTTTGGAACAATACTGTTACCAATGTCATGATAATGCAAATGCTCCATCGTTCGGGAGCAATATAAAACTAGAGGATTATTCCGATGTTGCAGTTCATGTTAACGATGGGAGTTTATATGGATCAATTGCACATCAAAGTGGCTATAGTCCTATGCCAAGAGGTGGTGGAAAACTCGATGAATGCACAATCAAATTATTTGATATCTGGATCGAGGCAGGATCACCAAATAATTAAACTATTATAATATGAAATACTTGAAATTAAATTCCCTGTTGCTTCTTATATGTTTCCCTTTTTATATAGCAGCACAGGATATTGACGAATTGCTCGAAGAAGCTACCGGAAGCACCACAGAATATGCTTATGCAACCTTTAAATCGACACGGATCGTTACCGGCCACTCGATTGAAAGAATGCAGGAGGGACAGCTCGATTTCCGTATTTCTCATCGCTTCGGACAAATAAATAGTGGAGCCTATGAATTCTGGGGACTCGATCAGGCTAATATTCATCTGAGCCTGGAATATGGTATCACCAACTGGCTAATGGTGGGTATGGGACGCGGAACCTATGAAAAAACATTCGACGGTTTCATGAAATATTCCATTTTAAGGCAATCGAAAGGAGAACGCAACATGCCTGTTTCATTTTCATACCTCACTTGTATGGCAATAAATACATTAAAATGGAAAGTACCCGGCGAATTGCCTTTTTGGGACAGGGCTAGCTATGTACATCAGCTTCTGATAGCAAGAAAATTCAATGAACGTTTATCGCTGGAACTTAATCCGACATTTGTCCATAGAAATATGGTACCAACAGAACTCGATCCAAACGATTTGTGGGCAATTGGTATTGGTGGAAGATTTAAACTTACCAAGCGTATTTCGATAAATGCCGAATATTATTATGTAATTCCACCTGTCAATGATTATCGTAGTATCGATACCTATAATCCTTTATCCATAGGATTCGATATTGAAACCGGTGGGCATGTTTTCCAGCTGCATATTACCAATTCTGTAGCAATGATTGAAAAAGGCTTTATTGGTGAAACAACCGGTAACTGGTTTGACGGTGGTATCCATATTGGCTTTAATATTTCTCGTGTATTTGCATTGAAATGATCAAAATCAATAATTTATTGTTAGTATAGTAAACTTTTAACAATGAAAAGCAAGTTAATTCTGGTTACAATCATTTTGGGAATTACACAATTTACCAATGCTCAGAAACTAATTTCGAAAAATGGGCATATATGGTTTTATTCGTATACACCAGTCGAAGATATTGAAGCCCATAACCGCCAGGTAGTTAGTATTCTTGATCCTGCTACTGGGATTATCCAATTTAGCCTGCTCATTAAATCATTCGAGTTTCAGAAAAAGCTTATGCAGGAGCATTTCAACGAAAATTATATGGAATCGGATAAATTCCCCAAGTCTTCTTTCAAAGGTAATATCGATAATCTATCGGAGATAAATTTCAGCAAAGACGGAGATTATGTTGCTCAAATATCAGGTAAATTAACTATTCATGGAGTAACCAAGGAAATTCAAACTTCGGGTACACTCAATATTACCTCGGGTAAAACATCGGCCAAAGCCAAGTTTATTGTATCTCCCGAAGATTACGACATTGCTATTCCAGACCTTGCAAGAGATAATATAGCCAAGGAAATTGAAGTAAATGTCGATGTTACTTATACAATGCTTACTAAATCCAAATAATATGACTCGAAAACAGATTTTCTTACTTGCCGGAGCTATAATTGCTGTTATAATAATTTTTATAACAATTAAGGTATTTCAACCTGCTTCTAAATCAGTTCGAAAAGAAAAACCCGATTTTCAGTTTACAGTGCCTGACCTGGTAAATGAATTCGAAAGCGACGAAGAAGCGGCCAATTCGCTTTATCTCGATAAGATTATACAGGTAAACGGTACTATCGAAAATATTGCTGACGACGAAACTTCTATTATTTTAACACTTAGAGATCCTGAAGCAATATCGGGTGTACTTTGCAGTTTCGACAAAAGCATAACATCTGTCAATAAATTTACTTTAGGATCCGATATAACCGTTAAAGGAATTTGTACCGGTTACCTCCTCGATGTTGTCCTTATCAAATGTATAGTTGTTGAATAATAAAAAATTATGTTTGGTTAATATCTAATATTTCACTAAAAATAAAATTCAACTAATAATCCTGATGAATTAGTTTTACATTGGCTATTTTAACAACTTTTTAGGGCATCATTATTTTAATAATTAAAATAATGATTTAAATTGCGGGTGCCAAAAAACCAAAACCGTTATGCATAGAGTTATTAATCTGTGTATTATATTTTTATTACTGGCAACTCAGCTAAGTGCACAAAAAAAAATCTACCGAACAACAAAAATTTCCGGTGAATCGCCTAAGATCGATGGTATTATCGATGAAGAAGTCTGGAACATAGTAGAATGGTCGGGCGAATTCGTTCAGCACGAACCTCATGCCGGACAACCGGCTTCCCAACGAACTGAATTCAAGGCTGTTTACGATGAGAGTTATATTTATTTTGCCGTACGTTGTTACGATTCCTCTCCCGATAGTATAGTGAAACGTATGTCGCGTCGCGACGGAGAAGAAGGCGATTGGGTAAGAATTGTAATTGATAGTTATCACGATCTTCGCACAGCATTTTCCTTTGGTGTTAATGCGTCAGGAGTAAAAATCGATGAAGCGGTTACTAACGATTCAAATTGGGATTCAAGCTGGGATCCTATCTGGTATGTAAAAACCTCTATCGATGATAAAGGTTGGTCTCTCGAGGCCAGTATACCCTTTTCTCAGCTTAGGTTCGGCAAAGAATCGGAATATATCTGGGGATTGGAGGTTGGACGCTTCTTATATAGAAAAGCCGAACTATCCTTATGGCAATTTGTATCGCCAACCGCAGCAGGATTTCTTGATCGTATCGGTGAGTTACACGGTATTCAAAATATACAGCCTAAGAAACAAAGAGAAATAGTTCCCTATATAGCTACCGGAAGAGAATCCTATCAGCCCGATAAAGATAATCCTTATGCCGATGGAGTTGATTATATTTTTAATGCCGGTATTGACGGAAAAATGGGAATTACAAACAACCTAACCCTCGACTTCACCATTAATCCCGATTTTGGACAGGTTGAAGCCGATCCTTCAGAGGTTAACCTTACAACCTTTGAGACAAAATTTGAAGAAAAACGCCCTTTCTTTATTGAAGGGAAAAATATTTTAAGCCTGAATTTATTAAGCGGGGGAGGGCCTCTTTCGACAGATAATTTATTTTATTCCCGCAGAATTGGTAAAGCTCCATCATACGAACCCGATCTGGAAGATAATCAATATATCGACCGGCCGGGTAATACAAGTATTTTGGGAGCATTCAAACTAACAGGAAAAACACAGAAAGGCTGGTCGATAGGCATTTTGGAAAGTATTACCCAAAAAGAAATTGCAGAAATCGATACCGAAGGAGAAAGAGAAAAAATCGATGTTGAACCATTTTCGAACTATTTTATTTCACGGGTGCAGAAGGATATGAATAACTCGAATACTCTTCTGGGAGCAATGGTTACAGCTACCAATCGCGATATTTCGGAGCCCGAACTGGATGAATTTATGCACCGACAGGCATACACAGCGGGCATCGATTTTTCCCACCAGTGGAAGGATAAAACATATTATATTAATTTTACTTCAGTAGTTAGTCGTGTTATTGGAAGTACTGAAGCTATTTACAATACCCAAACTTCAGCTCCACATTATTTTCAGCGCCCCGGAGCCAGTCACCTTAAGGTCGATTCAACTGCCAAACATCTCGATGGCTTTGGTGGTACATTACAAGCCGGAAGAGCCGGTAATGGGAAATGGATGTATACATGCTGGATCACGTGGCGCTCGCCCGGATTAAATTTAAACGATGTAGGTTACATAAACAGAAACGATGAAATACAAGAGGTTGCCTGGCTGGGTTTCAGGCAACGTGAACCATTCTCTATTTTCAGAAATTTTAATCTGAACTTTAATCAATGGTACGGAACAAGTTTTGGCTGGGAAAATAGATATTCTGGAGGAAACATTAATGGTCAATGGACTTTCAAAAATTATTGGAGTATGGGATTTGGTGTTGACCGCGATATAAAAAATCTATCGACCGCAACTCTGCGTGGAGGTCCTGCTTTAATTTACGATGGTTCTACTAACTTTTATCCTTACATAGAGACAGATTACAGAAAGAAAATCCAGTTGGGTTACTATTCATTTTATAGTTGGAGGGATTATAAAACAGCCCAGTGGCAAAATCATGAACTGAATATTCGTTTTCAAATTTCCGATGCCTGTAATGTTTCACTAAATCCCGGAATCAGTAAACGATATGATAAAATTGAATATATTGAAACACTTGATGAGCTTGAAGAGCCAAGGTATATCCGTGGTCATATAAATCAGACAACAACATCCCTGACACTAAGGTTGAATTATAATATAACTCCCGATTTTACCATTCAATTCTACGGAATGCCTTTCATATCAGCCGGTAAATACACCGATTTCAAATACATATCACAGGCTGACGCAGATAATTTTACCGACAGGTTCATTCTTTACAACGAAGATCAATTGTCGTATGATCCCGATAATGAGGTATATGAAGTCGATGAAGATAATAATGGAATTGTCGATTATACCTTTGATCAGCCGAATTTTAATTTTTTTGATTTTAATTCGAACCTTGTTATCCGCTGGGAATACAGGCCCGGTTCAGTTTTGTATTTAGTATGGTCGCAAAACCGGAATGAAAGCTTTTCTAATGGTACGTTTAAACTCTGGAACGATATGGAAACCCTATTTATGGATACCTATCCGCACGATATTTTATTACTGAAATTGTCGTATCGTTTTGGTTTATAGAAAATTATCCTGCACCAATCGGTTATTTCCATTCGTAGGTATAAGTTAATTATGTTAATGAAGATTGTATACTGAAATCTTCAATCGAATAAATTGTATTTTTATCGAACTTATCATAATTATTAAACATGCATAAAAAAGTAATCGTTGTAGGATCAGGTCTTGGAGGATTGGCCAGCGCAATACGTTTAAATGTTGAAGGATATGATGTTGAGATTTATGAGAAAAATGCATATGCCGGGGGAAAGGTGGCTGAATTTCGTAAGAACGGATATCGCTTCGATACAGGACCTTCGTTACTAACCCTACCCGAGCTGATACAAGAACTTTTCACTTTGTCGGGCGAAGATCCAAATACCTATATCCGTTTTGAAAAGTTGGAAATAAGTTGCAGGTATTTTTTCAATGATAACACAAGGATAAGTGCATTTACGAATCCTGATAAATTTGCCGATGAAATACAGCATAAAACTACAGCCCGGCCCAATCAGGTATTGAATTATCTGGAAAAAGCGAAAGAACTTTATGACCTGACGGCCGGTATCTTTATTTTCAGCCCTTTTCAGAAACTCAGTACGTTTATGTCGCCAGCAGGTATAAAAATTGCACGAAAACTATATAAACTCGATGCCTTCACTTCACTGCACAGACGCAATAAGAAAATGCTTCGCGATGAAAAGCTTGTTCAATTGTTCGACCGATATGCAACCTATAACGGCTCAAATCCTTTTAAGGCTCCTGCAACCCTTAAAATTATTTCTCACCTGGAACATAATAATGGCGCTTTTCTTCCGGAAGGGGGTATGTATGAACTGATTAAGGCCCTGATTAAACTCATTGAAAAACTTAACATTAAAATACATTATAATACCTGGGTCGATGAGATTATAATTAAAGACAAAAAAGTAGTCGGAATTCGCTGTGGTGATAAGGTAAACAATGCAGATATTATTATCAGTAATGTTGATGTTTTTAAGTTCTACCAGAATAATCTCATCAATAAAAAACTCCCGGGCAGACTTAAAAATCAGGAGTTATCTTCTTCAGCAATCTTATTTTATTGGGGAATAAAAAAAGAATACCCCCAGCTCGATGTGCATAATATTCTCTTTTCAGGTAACTATCGAGAGGAATTCCAAAATATTTTCAGAACCAAATCAATATACCACGATCCGACAGTATATATTTATATCAGCTCAAAACTCAACAAAGCCGACGCCCCGGAAAACTGCGAAAACTGGCTTGTGATGATAAACTCACCTAATAATACCGGCCAAGACTTGAATGCACTTCGCGAAAAAGCCAGGGAGTATATCATTCAAAAGATTAACAAAGTATTGTCAATCAATATTGAAGAAGATATTGAATGTGAATCATATCTTGATCCGGAAGGTATTGAATTTTACACAAATAGTTACCAGGGTGCACTTTACGGACCCAGTTCAAATAGCAAACTTTCAGCTTTTTATAGGCATGCCAATTTTAGCAGTAAAATAAAAGGATTATATTTTACAGGTGGATCGGTACATCCCGGGGGAGGTATTCCGCTGTGCATTGCTTCGGCTAAAATTGTATCGCAATTAATTGAAGAAGATTATTGTAAAAAAAAAAGAAGTAATCAGCATCTCAAATACGATTCTGCATGAACGTAAAATTATTTCCTGAAAGCCTATATGGTTTCAAGATTGAATTCAACAAATTGAAAGCAAGGAAATATGGATTATTAAGAGCCCAGAATTTATGAACAAAGTTATGGATCTCGACGAGAACAAGACCCGGATGTAAATGGAAAAAGGCGATATTACTTGCTATATTCCCTATTTTCTGGGTAATGAATTGGGAAGTGCAACCATATACCTAGCAAAATGCGAAGCGCTTATTAAGAAAGAACCTGAAACACATACATGTGACAGGTTTTATTTACGGTATTAACTAATTTGGGCCGCTGATATACCGAGGCAGGAAAATATACAGGAGCGAAGAAAGATTACCAAAAAATCATTTCAATAGAACCAGATTATCTCTTGGTAATAAATGAACTTTACTCGAAAATTTAAAAAAATCGTTATAAAAAGTACTTTTATTAATATTTTTTTTAACCACATTATCAATAATAGGGTACTTTTATTCCTAAAATACAGCATATGGGAATTCGTTTAAAAATCTTTTTTGGATTTGGCATATTAGCACTTATGCTTCTGCTGGCAGGCTTAGTATCTATTCATGAACTGACCACAATTGGCAAATCAGTAATTAAAATGCTCGATGATAATTATCAGAGTATTCAGGCATCAAACACCATGCTTGAAACCCTCGAGCGCGAAGACAGTGGAATACTACTACTATTAATGGGGAAATGGGATGAAGGCAGAAATCATCTCCTTCAATCCGATAGTATGTTTAATTCAGCTTTAAACACAGTAAAAAATAATATCACTATTCAAGGTGAAGAAGAGTATGTTAAAAGAATTGAAGAAGAATATACATTATTTAAAAATATATGGAAAAAACCTATTGTGGGCACCCCCCGAGAAGGAAATTTCGAATGGTACTATTCCGAATCGCACAATCAGTTCATGAAAGTAAAAAATTCAATCAAAGCCCTGATGGAGCTAAATCAGGAAACCATGTATACCACAAGCAAGTTATTAAAAAACCGTTCAAAGCGATCGGTTATGCCAGCAATTGTCGCTATTGTTACTGCTATTGTTTTTACCATTTTATTTAACTATTTCATTCATTATTATTTCGCTAAGCCCATTGTTCAAATTACCAGAGGTGTAGAAGATTTTAACGAATATGGCAAAGAATTTAAAGTGGAGATCGAAACTGAAGATGAGCTTAAACGTCTGGCCGAGGCTATCAATAGTCTTCTGCATTCTTCCCATATCAAATAGTAAGTTTTATGCGAATACATATAATTTCCCGGTATATTGGTTTTATCTTACTTTTTAATGCTGCTTTTTTATTTATCGCATTTCTTATTTCCTTAGCAAGTCTCGATTCGGCCACCTATCCTCTATTTTATAGTTTTTTAATATGTTCTCTACTGGGAATATTCCCCTTTATATTTGTGCCTCCTGCCAAATATATCAGCAAAAATGAAGGATTTTTTATTGTGATTATCAGTTGGTTACTGAGCTGTTTAATTGGTATGTTACCCTATATTC
>CAYMQP010000139.1:0-9776 GCA_964392505.1 uncultured Bacteroidales bacterium | reverse complement strand
CCGGCCATAAATAATTGCCTTTGTTACGTAAAATCAGTTCGAAGACTTTTTCGTAAAACTTGTGGTTTAAACCGCCGAATTTTTCCTTTGCCCAATTCCTTAACGCGGGAGACTCGTCGTTAATAAAAATACCGCGATATTTAATTTTTGGCTCGCCTGTACTGTAAAATCTGAACTTGACATAAAGTTCTTTACTTTGTTTTACCGGCACATCCGCCCACCAGTACCAGGGTGAAACACCGATGTGGGATGAAAGATCGTACATTCCGTAAATAGTTCCACGCTTATTGCTGCCAAAAATCACCAACGCTTGCTTAACATCCGGCAAAGGATTTTTAACGGTCTGAAGCGCGTAAGTATCCCACCGACCGGCTACTTCATCAGCTTTAATTTTCTTTTCTTCAATTAACTGATCAATAATTGGGCTTTTTCCTATTGTACCAATAATTACTACAAAACTTCCAATTGTTTTGTCCGTAATTATTTCTGGCTCTCTACCTGTTACGCGCTTGATGTCCGCCTGCAAATGTTTGGCAACCTTTAATACACCCGGATAATCTTCCGAACTCACACAAAGCGGTGCAGATTGGCCATTTGAGACAAGCGGAAACAAGCTTTGGCCATTTTTTGTGGAGATATAAGAATCTCCAGCCGAAACCTGAAAAGCACAAAGGAAAAAACTCAAAATAAAAATTGTATTTTTCATTTCTTATACCACTCCTTTCTGTCTCTTAATCTACTGTATTGAAAAAAGATATAAATGTCAAGTATAAAATTTTAATTTCTAGGCAATTAACTTTTTCTTTTTAAGTTATTATAAAAAGAAGAAAAATAAGGCAAAAAACACAAGGAGAAGCCTCGAAGAGGCTTCGGTAGTATTTGGGGTGGGGTCAAGACGGCTTGCGCTTGCTGTTGCAAGCCAGTCTTTGGCTTTTGTCCGAGCGATAGCGAGGGCGAAGCCAAAGACAGCCCGCGTTGCGGGCGGCAAGCCGTGTGGGTGGGGTGTATTGCGGGGCTGGGATGTTGGGAGGTGGAGTTGTTTTTTTCTTTAGGAGGTTTTGAAAATTGAGTTTTTGAAGGTCAGGCGGAGAGTTTGAAGATTGTACGGAGTGAGCAGCCATTCTTTACGATTTTTCGAACACCAATTACCCAACTTGTATTTCAGTCGCAAAATCTAACATTGACATAGATTGGATTCTCCTTATAATTTTAATATGGGAGTTAAGGTAATATATAAATAATATGTTTATGTATATGAAGTTAACCAGAGACGTTGAAATCAGTTTATACGGCTTAACAATGAAGTCTCTATGATTAATATTAGTACATATAAACTATGTTATACCATACTAACAGAAATTACTTGAACCAAACATTAATTATTGAAATGATGAAGAATATAAACAATTCTTCATTTGATTAAAAGGAAGGGGGCAAGAAAGATGAAAACAAAAATTAAATTACTCGTTTACTTAATTTTAATAGGATTAACCAATCATGTATTTGCTGATTACCCCATAGTATCTTACAGACATCTGGCAGATCCTGGCGCATTGGTGTACAATGGGAGGGTTTATCTTTACTGTTCAAATGATGATGATAACGTAGGAGACGATGGATATGATATGCGATCAATCGTTTGTGTTTCGAGCAGTGATCTGAAAAACTGGACCGACCACGGTATTGTTTTCCAGGTGCCAGAGGGGGCATCATGGGCTCAGAAAAGCTGGGCGCCGTCTCCGGCAGAGCGCGATGGTAATTTTTATCTGTATTTTGGTGACGGTGGTAGCAGCATTGGTGTTGCTGTTGCCGATAACCCTACAGGGCCTTTTACCGATCCTATAGGCGAAAGTTTGGTTAATATAAGCACTCCGGGAGTTTTACCAGCTGATGGTATATGGTTGTTTGATCCCATGACTTTTATCGATGACGATGAACAAACCTACATGTACTTTGGTGGTAACGGCGAAGATAATTTGCGGGTTATCAAGCTAAACGAAGATATGACTAGCGTAGCTGATTCCGCAGAAAGATTTACCGTCCCCTATTTTTTTGAGGCAGCCTGGATGCACAAGTACAATGGGATCTACTACTTTTCTTATTCTACTAACCCAAGTAACGGAATGCGTATCGATTATATGACAAGCGACAACCCTACATCAGGTTTTACCTACGCCGGTGTCCTATCTCCACAACCCCCCAACAATAACAATAATAACCATCAAGCAACTTTTGAATTCAATGGCGAGTGGTATGAGGCTTATCATAACCGTATTGTAGCCCAACAGGCTGGCATTATTCCTACTACCTATAAGCGCAATCTTTGTCTGGATCAGTTTTCCCATAATGAGGATAGTACTATTGAAACCATGGTGAACACAGTCGATGGAGTAGAACAGGTTGGGTATGTGAATCCATTTGTACGTGCGGAAGCCGAAACAATAAATGACCAAAACGGGATAGAAACCGAAGTGTGCGGTGCGGGAGGCATGAATGTTACTAACATTGCAGATAGTGAATGGATAAGGGTTCGTGGTGTTGACTTTGGATCAACCGGAGCAGCTGCTTTTACCACCAGTGTAGCGAGTGATATGAAAATTGGGTCTTCGACGGTCGAATCCATTGAAATTCGACTAGATGATGTAACCGGAACTCTAATAGGAACCGTACCGATTTCATATACAGGCGGTTTGGATGTATGGAAAACTGAAACAATAGCCATTGAAGATGCAAGCGGTGTGCACGATGTGTATTTTGTCTTTAAAGGTGGAGATAGTGAAAACCTTCTCAACTTTGATTACTGGTATTTTATTGAAAAAACAGGTGAACACGATCTTCTAGCAATCAATGCTTCCGTTGAGGATTCTAAAATTGATACCGTTGCCGGGCACAACACTACAAATATTACAGTAACTGCAATTTATACAGATGGAACCAGTGAAGACGCCACTTCGGAAACTTCTTTTACTTTTGATAAGGAAAATGTAATTTCTATTACCGATAGCATTATTACAGGCCTTAACTATGACACTGTTACAGTAACTGCCAGTTATAATGATAATACGGATAGCGTAAAAGTTGTCGTTAAAGACCTGGAAAGTGAGCTTATAGTATCCCGGATTTATCCTGATACAAGTGATGTTGGATTATTTATCGGAAGTTCAACAACAATAACAATTACAGCAGAATTTAACGATGGTCACCTTGAAGATGTGACCGACGAAGCCACTTACGATAATCCCAGCCCTGAAATTGCAACTATTTCAAACGGAATTATTACCGGAGTGAGTGAAGGCGAAGTTGATATCAACGTAAGTTATCAGGGTTCAATCGGCGAACCAGAATCAACAATGATTCATGTTACGGTCAGCTCTGGTTCAGCAGTTTGGCTGGAATCTGAATGTGGCGAAGTGGGTGAAAATTGGAATATCCTAAGTGATGCTCAGGCTTCTAACGGTTATTACGTCACGGTTAAATCCGGCATTCAAAGTCTGGACAACGCGCCAACAGGTAGTGAGAATCAAATAGTAATTCCCTTTTCTTTGGTTGCAGGAGGAAGTTTTTCAATATACGGCCGCTTGAATTGTCCAACCTATGATGATGATTCTTTCTGGTTAAAAGTTGACGATGGAACATTTTCCATGCATAATGGTTTAGTAACAAGCGGCTGGGAATGGATTTTATTTAATGATTATGAACTAACAGAAGGTGCCCACACCCTCACCATAGGCTATCGTGAAGACGGCGCCAAAATGGATAAAATCGCTATTTCAAATTCCGGAACAGCTCCGGAAGGAATGGGTGGAGCAGCACAAAATCCTTGTGATTCGTCAGGTATAATAAATTTAAATGGAATACCCAAAGATTATTCATTAGAACAGAATTCTCCAAATCCGTTTAATAAAACAACACAGTTTACCTATTCTCTTCCAACAAATTCAAATATTAATATTTCGATATTTAATGTTATTGGAGAAATTGTAGAAGTATTATATTCTGGTAATAAAGATGCGGGGAAATACAATATCACCTGGAACGCATCAAAGTTTTCATCGGGAACATATTTCGTTCGTTTTAAGGCTGGTGACTATATTCAAATAAATAAATGTGTTCTTTTAAAATAATTGGCATAACGTTGCTTTCAACATTGATCGCAAGGGCTATGTTTGAATCTTAATTTTTTGTGGGTGACATTAGTCTTCTTTTATGTTCGATGTCCTTAGTTCCGTAACCTTGTGTGTTAAAGGGGTCATGTTAATGCAGTCAGACCTTGAATTGTGAAATACGGGATTTGTTTGTTGAAATTTGATTTAGAAGGGATAAAACTTTCAACTCAAAGAAAAAGAAAAGTTTGAAACAAAAATTGTTTTAGAATACATTTGACAAAACGGAAAAAAAGTTTATAATTACAGATATCAATCAAGGAGAAGGTATGAAGAATTTCTCTATATCATTATTGTCACTTACAATTTTTCTATTTGCTTGCTCAAAACCAAACTCAAAGCTAAAGTTGATTGATTTAAAAGGAAAAGAGATTAAACGAATCGACCATGGATCTGTTATCGCTATCTGGCCGTCGGATAAAGAGGGGATTAACATAAACATCCCTGAAAAAGTGAAACCGTGTAATAAGCGGTTTTATAATATTCATAATCCTAATTTGACTATTTATAAACCTGAAAAGCCTAATGGAACCGCCATTGTGCTATGCCCGGGGGGAAGCTTTAGTTATGTTGCCTCCGGTGTGGAGGGCGATCCGGTTGCCGAACAATTGAACAGAGCTGGTATCACTGTCTTTGTACTGAAATATCGATTACCCAATACACCTGGTGCCGATTTCGATCATCCTGTTCCGTTGTCCGATGCCCAGCGGGCCATTCAACTGGTTCGATACCACGCGAAATCTTTTGACATTAATCCTGATAAAATCGGAATCATGGGATTTTCAGCGGGAGGCTTTCTTGCGTCAAGCGTTGGTGTAACCCAGTTAAATCCGGGAAAAAATCCTGATCCCATTGACAGAATAAAAGGTGAACCCAATTTCAGAGTATTAATCTACACGGGTATGACAAACGAGGTCATGAAAAATCTGAAAGATTATTCTCCAACTTTACTCATTCATGCAAAAGATGATGATGTTGTGAAACCAGAAAGCAGCATTAAAATATATGACGCATTAAAAGCACTGGCAATTCCGGTTGAAATAAAGCTGTATGAATCGGGCAGCCATGGCTTTGGTGCCGGGAGACCGGGAACGGATTCAATGAACTGGATCAGTGATTGCATTAAGTGGCTGCAGAGAATGGGTTTTTGAATGGAGAAATCAGGAATTTGGATTCAGAGGATAGAATTGTTTTAGGAAATTCAAAAACCGGCTCGATTTTTCTTTAGAAAAACTAAGACGAAGTCTGCGACTTCGCCCAGAAAAAACAGGCAATTAACTTTTTCAAAGGGGATACAACTTTCAATTCAAAAAGAAAAGGCACAAAATCTTATATTGACAGGGATTGTATTTTCTTTATACTCACAATTAGGAGTTGTGGGGATATATAGATACCATGCTAATGTATATTAAGTCCCCGGAAATTTTAATAACAGAAATATTTAAATAAAGGAGTTTAAAAATGAGAAAATTTGTTTTAACACTTGTTATCGGGTTTTGGGTAGGCAATTCATTCGCTCAAAACAAAGTGACAATCAACGCCGATTCGGCTAAAACACAGATAAGTAAGCATATTTACGGACACTTCGCTGAACATGTCAGTAGAGTGATATACGACGGAATCTATGTCGGCAAAGACAACAAGGATATCCCCAATACGGCCGGTGTGCGGAATGATGTAATCCAGGCTCTTAAAAATTTGAACATCCCAAACTTACGATGGCCTGGAGGGTGTTTTGCAGATACTTATCATTGGAAAGATGCTATTGGTCCTAAACACGAAAGAAAGCACATCGAAAATTTATCCTGGGGCAATTACCGTGAGGATAACAGTTTCGGCACACATGAGTTTCTCAATTTGTGCGAACTGCTGGGTGCTGAACCGTATTTGGCTGTAAATATGAATACAGGCACTGTACAGGAAGCCGTTGAGTGGGTGCAATATACGAATCATGCAAATGGAACCAGCTATCTGACCGATCTCCGAGAGAATTATGGACGCAGCAAACCCTGGAATGTTAAATATTGGGGGATCGGCAATGAATCCTGGGATTGTGGAGGTCATATGTCAGTAGACTACTATATCAATCTATATAAGCGATACGCTACAGCCATGACGACCTATTTTAATACCGAAAAACTTTTTAGAATCGCCGTAGGCCCAGGGTTTCCCGATTATGACTGGACCGAGAAACTTATGAAAAACATTCCTACCAGACGTTTTGAGGGGATATCTATCCATCATTATGCTGTTAATTGGGACCACAAAAGCTCATCTTATGAGTTTACGGATGAGGAATACTTTACCACTATGGAAAAAGCCTGGTTTATGGAGGAATTTGTAACGACCAACAGTAAAGTGATGGATAAATACGATCCTGAAAAAAGAGTGGCTTTGATTGTGGATGAATGGGGAGGCTGGTACGATCAGGACCCCAGGGGAAAAGGCGCATTGTACCAGCAAAATACCATTCGGGATGCCATGATTGCAGGACTCACACTCAATATTTTCAACAATCATGCAGACCGAGTCAGAATGGCCAATCTGGCTCAAACTGTCAATGCGCTCCAGTCGGTAATTCTGACCAAAGAGGAAAAAATGATTCTGACCCCGACTTATCATGTTATGGAAATGTACAAAGTTCATCAGGATGCCCTTTTAGTACCAACTCAGGTCATTTCTGAAGACTTTGTTCTGGGAGACAGAAAACTTCAAGCTGTTTCCGTTTCGGCTTCTATAAATAAATCGGATAAAATGCACATTTCATTAACTAATATTGATAATAAAAATAACCAGAAAGTAGAAATATCTTTAAAAGGTTATAAGGTCAAAAATGTAACAGGCAGGATATTGACTTCCGTTAAAGTTCAGGACCACAATACGTTCGATAATCCCTCGAAGGTTATTCCCAAAAGTTTCAATAAAGCAACATTTTCAGGTAATAATGTAATTGTAAACATGCCTCCCAATTCAGTAATCGTTCTAAGATTTGATAAATAATAACAAAATCTTGATGGAAGGGGATACAACTTTCGATTCAAAAAGAAGAAAAAGAAAAGTTTGAAACAAAAATTGTTTTAGAAAACTTAAAAATTCTTATATTGACAGAGATTGGATTTTCTTTATAATGCCAATAAGTAGAAGTTGTGAGGATAGTAGATAGCATGCTATTGCATATTAAGTCACCTAGAAATTTTAAAATCAGTTTATACGGCTTGATGATGGAATATTTAAGATTAGTATTAGTACGTATAAACTATGTTAGCGGGATGGATGATTATTTAAGGAAAAAAGAATATGAAAAAAAAGAGCATAATATTATTCATATTTATTTTATTAAAATTTGTAATTCAATATGTTGCAATTGATTCAGGTTATGAATTGCACAGAGATGAATATTTACACCTTGATTTGGGAAAACATTTAGCATGGGGCTATTCTTCAGTTCCGCCAATAACCGGTATAATATCGTATATTATTCTATTACTGGGAAATTCTGTATTTTGGGTTAAATTCTTTCCCGCATTATTTGGTGCATTAACAATAATCGTCGTGTGGAAGAGTGTGGAAGAACTTAAAGGCAGCTTATTTGCCCTGATTCTTGCAGCAATCGGTGTAACATTTTCTATTCTCTTACGCATTAATACGTTATACCAGCCCAACTCTTTAGATTTCCTGCTTTGGACTGTCATGTTCTTTACCATTCTAAAATATATCAATACTGAAAATAGCAAGTGGTTATACATTACTTCCTTAACCTTTTCCGTCGCTTTTCTGAATAAGTACAATATTGTATTCTTATTGCTTGGTTTGTTACCTGCCCTTTTATTTACAGAGCATAAGAAAATCTTCCGGAATAAACATTTCTATTTTTCTATAATCATTTCACTTATTCTTATTTTACCCAATTTACTATGGCAGTATTTCAATGATTTCCCTGTTTTTTATCATTTAACCACACTTCGAGATACGCAATTAGTTAATGTCAACCGTGTCGATTTTTTGAAAGAGCAAGTACTATTTTTTCTTGGTTCATTCTTCGTGATTGTTTTGGCATTTATTTCTTTTTTTAGTTATCCTCCTTTTAAAAAATACAAAGTCTTCTTCTTAACATACATTTTCATAATGGCAATCTTTGCATTTCTGAAAGCAAAAAGTTATTATACAATAGGATTATATCCGATTTTGTTAGCGTTCGGATCTGTGTATTTAGAGAAATTACTTGAGTCCGGATGGAAAAGATATCTGCGTCCGTTCGCTATTCTCATTCCGGTAGTCATATTTATTCCAATTTTTCAAATTATTTTGCCTGTATTATCACCGGAAGAAATTATCAGCAAAGCAGAAATATTTAAAAAATATAACCTGACCCGCTGGGAAGATGGACAGGTATATGATTTACCACAAGATTTCGCGGATATGTTAGGCTGGCGTGAATTAGCGAGCATAGTTGATTCTGCCTTTGTGTTAAGTGACAATAAAAAAAATACAATTATTCATTGTGATAATTATGGCCAGGCTGGTGCAATCAATTTTTATTCACAGCAAAAATATACTCAGGCTGTTTCGATGAACGCTGATTATATTAATTGGTATCCATTGAATGATTTTGAAATTAAGAACGTGATACTTGTAAAAGAAAAATTAGATACAGATAGTAATCGAGAAAAAGAGAAACCGCTTTTCGAAAACATCTGGTATGTTGGCGAGATAAAAAATGAACGTGCCCGAGAAAAAGGGACCAGAGTTTATTTATTAACCGGAGCGAAACAGTCAATTAATAAAATCTTAAGAGAAGAAATTCTGGAAAGGAAACGTCACCGCTAACAATGTGCTTGTGCATAGAGGGGTCAGGTCTTTTTTTTGAATTTTCAAGAAAAAGAAAAGTTTGAAACAAAAATTGTTTTAAAAAACTTAAAAGTTTTTTCAAAAAAGATTGGCGAAATTCCCCCCGAAGAACGACCCCAGCTTTTCAAAGTCTTATCAAGTCCGTATCCTACGGTTCTTCCGAAATCGATATAGATTTGTTCTATCTTCCGAAAGGATACATTCAAGGTCTGGAAATCACCTATTCTATTTAATATTTAACATTTTCTTAGTTTCCGTAAAGCCTTTCCCTACTTCCAATTCATAAACATATATACCACTGGAAAGCTTACTTGCATCAAAAGTAATAGAATATTTTCCGGCCTTTTGATATTCATTAATTAAAGTACAGACTTCTCTACCGCTAGTGTCGTAAACTTTTAAACTAACAAAATCAAATTTTGGTATAGAATATGAAATTACCGTTTCGAGATTAAAAGGATTGGGATGATTTTGGTATAAACGAGGAAGATTTGGAATAATTTTCTCATTAACAATACCACCGTTGGTATCACAACTACAACTATAATCAGGAATAAGGCTAATAGCCTTAAGAGTAATCGTATCCTGGCAGAATAACTCATGGATTAATCCACCCTTTATATAATTAACTAAACTCAGAAAAGACATACTCTGATCCAATACCAGGTATGCTGTGGTAACTTCTCCGGTTTGCCAGTTAACAGAGGCACAAAACCCAAAATCAAGTTCCTCAGTCCCATCAGTCACTGATATTCGCGCTCCGAG
>CAYMQP010000138.1:0-9788 GCA_964392505.1 uncultured Bacteroidales bacterium | reverse complement strand
AACCATTTCATATTTTTCAAGTTTGATAATATTTCTTAATTGGTTTTCAGTCCTCCTCAGGCTAACCCAATTGTAAATGCAACTACTAAGTCCCTGAGTTTCAAGAGCAAAAATAAAAGACATAACTGCTAAAGATGCATCGATATAAATTACATGCCTGTCGCGAGAATGAAAAAATGCATCTAGTTTACCTACTACTAGGATAAAGCAGGGAAAGTTATCGACGAAACCAGCAGTTCCAAATGGAACCGAAGCAATCTTTTTAATCAACTTTTTATCATCATATATTCTGAATTCAAAGGGTTGACGGTTACACGCACTTGGGGCTCGGTTGGCAATTTCGATAGCTTTATCAAGCATATGACGGGAAACAGGTCTGTTCTGATATAGACGAACCGACCGACGCTGAAAAGCCAATTTTTTAAAATCCTCGAAAGCTAAATGAGTATTTAAGGATTTTGGTTTCAGAGTGAACTCTTGTACATATTTTGAGGGGATCATCTTAAATTCATCATAGGCATGGGCGATATTAGGATTTGATTTATCTACTTCATCAAAATAAGTTTTCAAAATTGTATATGCCCATTTAAAATCTCTGAGATCAATTGTAGATTCTTTTACCAAGGTCTGAAGATTTGCGACGGTTTCCAATATATAATCTTTCGCGAATATTTTTCGCTTGTTTGGGTAGGTAAGTCCTTTTTCAAGTCGGTGAATATTCCTGCGTAATATGTATATGTTATTGTGCTTTCTTGTTCGCTTTTCAAATTCTCTTATTCCACAGAGTGTGGCATATTGTTCGTATAAAAAACCTTCCGGAATGAAGAAGTAGCGTAGATGAGTTAGTCCTCGGCTTTTGCTTAACACCGGATTCATCGATCGGAGTATGAAGTATATTAAAGATTTTAATTTATTCAGTACCATAGTAATTAGCTATAAAAGTTTAAACTTCCTGCAATAATAGTACATACCAGATAAGATAAATAGACGTATGCTGATTATGCAAAGTATCAAGGAATATATCGTAATAACTTTAAAGATGAATAAGTTTAGTAATAGAATCAGGTAAAGCATGAATGCCGAGGAGATTACTTTTAGAAAATGATAACGATATCCAAAAATCACCAAAGCTTGGTATCCTAAGAAATGGCTTACTGATATGGGTAGTATGGTTAAAATATATAAGCGAGTAACATTTATGGCAGGTTCCATCTCAATACCACCCAAAGTAAAAACTATTACTTTAGCAAAAACGATGATGCTTATCATAACCACAAGGGTTATTCCTACTGTATAGAGCATGATCCTTATAATAAAATCCATGTTTTTTTCGCTGGCATTTCTCGGAAATATAGATTGACCAATGAGATTAAGTGGAATACGCATGAGGGAGGAGATTTTTTCAGCTAGATCGTAATATGCTACCTCATTCATTCCGGTAAAAACACCTAGAATCACTTTGTTGGTATTGGTATAAAGTTGGGTGCTTATATTTGATGCAAAGAAAGGTATGCTGCTTCTTGTGTAATGCCAGAGTGTGGATATAGGTTGAAAACTGAACCGGATTCGTTCTTTTCCAAAAACGATCCATAAGGAAGTGAAGCCGGCAATAATAGCTCCTAAACCATAGAGCATGGGTACGCGTAAGTAGTGTTCGGGGCCTTTTACAAAAATGAATACCAGAGCAAGGAAAATACTTCGACTCAATACATTTATCAGTGTGATGTACTTCATTTTTTCGATACCTTGGAAATACCAAATCGGAAATATCCATTCATACAAGCACAAGTACATTGTCAGGTAGAAAAGGGTTTCATAGCCTTGAGCTTTAGGTGTAAATAAAAGAATTATTTTCACTGCCAGAAGTGTGAAAAGGAAGAATATTCCTTTGATAAGTAACGTACTGCTAACAATTTCGCTTACTTTTTCTTTATTCGCTCTGTGGACACTTAAATCTTTGGTGGATGAAATATTAAAGCCAAAGTTTATTAGAACTACTAAATAACCAATTACTGCCTGGGCAAAAACAACTAATCCATATACATCTTTACCAAGTACTCTTATCAGGTATGGGAGCGTAATGAGCGGAACAAACATGCTAAATATCTGAAGTGCACTGAGATAACCGAAATTTGTAACTATCGTCTTATTGTGGTTAATTTTCTGAAAAATATTATTGATGTATTTCTTCATATTAAATTAATACAAGTATCGAAAATCTATTTGACATGTTGTCTATTGTTGTAATATCAGGATTGTAATTTCAACTATAAAGTTTATACTTTCTTAGTTTTTCTTATGCTCTTTTGCATAAATCTTTACATATTTTTTTGAAATACTATATTATATTATAGCATTTCGTGATTATCGAAAAGCATATGAATTTATCATTTTACAATCTAAAGGGGAAAAATGATATAGTCAAACTAGCTAAGCAATGATTTTTTTAATATTCTTCCAGTGAAAAAACATTAAAAGGATGAGGTACCCTCCAATTAAAACAAAAATACTATATCGAATAAGGTATTTACCTCTTGGATTTTCCGCTACAGCCAGACTAGTAAAATCTTTAATTACCGTGAAAGCATCAGTGGCCAGTTCAAGCTCTTTTTGATATTCTTGTTTATGGTTCATTAAACCAAGCTTATCCCTATAATACATAGTGGGCTCTTTTTCCGCCAAAAATAGCATTTGACTTTGCTGTACCGGAATTTCTTCACATTTTTTAAAGTAATCTGTGTTTTGTAGACTATCCAGCTTAGCAATTTCATACTCCGTTTGTGCAATAAGTTCCTGCAGTTCCTTTTTACGAATTTCGTTTAACTTAATTATATAGGGATTTTTCCTCATATACCGGAAAAGCCCATTCTTTACTTTTTCAAATACTGTGTTTTCATATACTTCAACGGTTACATGTATTCTGTCTTCCAGCCTATGCTGAGTTGTGTCTTTTGGATTATAAGTATTTTTAAAATCTGTATAATCGCCTATCCCATCATTATTTGCATCAATAATATAAAATGCCTGAATATCCTTGATCTTTCTTGCAGTGGAATCAGGCATTTGCAAGTCGTATGCAAGGGCATTAACATTGTTTTTAACACAAAGGTCATGCAGATCGTTAATATAGTTGATCATATCGGCACTTGTTATACCGTTGGCCTGTGCAATCATGTAGGAAGAATAGTAACGCTTTGTACTGCTATACAATAGTAATCCGATTGCACCACCAATAATAGCAAAGATTATAAGGAAATGGATTTTTTTTATACCATTCCACATGCGTTGAAAAAGTTCAATCAGGTCAATCTCCGATGCTGGTTGATTCGAATTATTGTTAGTCATATTTCAGATTAAAGTTGATCTGTATGCGAAAATAGAGATAAATTCTATACAACTACATCTAACTTTTCAAACACTGAATTCTGGCTTTTATAGGAAGGAATCATTTCTTTCATCATTTTAACAATTTTCAATACATTTTGCTGTCTCATAGGTTCCTCAAAAGCTTTTATTCTATCGGTTATTTCTGTATATGGCAAGCTGCATACTTCGGCAATCCTAATCTTTGGATGATGTGTAGGTTTGTTGCTTTCCGACTCAAGCAGAAGTTCTTCGTAAAGCTTTTCTCCTGGTCGCAGACCGGTGAATTTAATCTTTATATCCTTGTCGACAATATGTCCTGTAAACTTGATGAGATTTTTTGCCAGATCGAGAATTTTTACTGCCTTACCCATATCAAACAAATAAATTTCACCACCATTACCCATAACACTGGCTTCCAACACCAGCTGACACGCTTCGGGGATAGTCATAAAATAGCGTGTAATTTCCGGATGTGTAACTGTAACCGGGCCGCCATCCTGAATCTGTTTCAGGAAACGAGGCAATACCGATCCGTTTGAATATAATACATTTCCAAAACGTGTGGTTATAAAATTCGTATCGCTCATATCGTTAAGCGATTGAGTATACATTTCGGCGATACGTTTCGTAGCTCCCATTATACCTGTTGGATTGACTGCCTTATCGGTTGATATCATTATAAACTTCTCAACCTTATGCTTGTGTGCCAGATCGGCTAATATTTTAGTGCCTATAACATTGTTCTTAATGGCTTCGGTTGGATTACTTTCCATCATGGGTACATGCTTGTAAGCAGCAGCATGATAAACAATATCAGGTTTAGTAAGTTCAAAAATTTTGTCAATTCTGTCTTCATTAGTAATATCGGCCAGAATGGTTTCAAAGTTTGTATAGTTAAAGCGTTCTTTAACTTCGAGGTCAATTTCATATAAAGGAGTTTCTGACTGATCGATTAAAATAACGCACATGGGACTGTAATTCACAACCTGCCTTACAATTTCACTGCCTATCGATCCGGCTGCTCCTGTAATTAGAATGTTTTTACCCAATAATGCATTTTCAATATGTTCCTTATTCAGGTTAATTGGTTTGCGGTTAAGAATATCTTCAATTTTAACTTCTTTAATTTCACTGCTGCTTATATTACCCTCAAGCCAGGAGTCAGGTATAGTCAGCATCTTAATATCGTCCTGTATACAAATTCCGGCAATATATTCCTTTTCTTTATCGGTTATATCACGTTTTGCAAAAACAACATGAGTAATATCGTATTTATTTAGTAATGATTTCAAACTTTTAATTTCATGTATAGTAAGCCCCATTAATTTATTTTTCTTCCCAATCGGACTCGAATCGAAGAAAGCCTGGACTTTAAATTTTTTAGTGGGATTAAGTTCCAAGGCCTCTTTCGCCAAAACGGCTAATTCGCGAGTACCGAATATAAGTGCTTTGCTGCTTGTGAGTTCATAATTAAATAATAGTAAATAAATGTACTTTGCCAGTATTCTCAAGTTAACCATAAAGTAAAGACTCACAAAGAATTCAATGGCAATGACAGATAAAGGAATTACAGGATAGGCACCAGTTAGTCTGCCAATAAATGCTATTCCTGTGATAGCTAAAGTACCCAAACTAATAGTGACAAATATTTGCCTGATATCGTGAACACTAGTATATCGAATAATATGTGCGTAAACTTTAAAAATGGAGAAAAACGCAATACGGGCATTAAGAAAAATGATTTCAGCGAATAACAAAGTTGCATGATATTCTTTAGGAATTCTGAAGTTAAAACGGAACAGAAAAGCCAGATAAACTCCAATTATCACTATAGCAACATCGGTTAAGAATAACAGCCAGCGTGGTGTTGTTTTTTCTACTAACAGTTGTTTTATTTTTACGAGAGATTTTAAAACTGTATATCTAGTCATAATTTAAAAATTAACCTAAACAGTAATAGGAGTTAAAATCGTATCAAAAGGTTGCGTCACATTACTTAATATATCGATTAACTACCTGCCTATACAAACTTAATTGTAATTATATAATGTTATTATTTAATTTATTAACAGCGGAGAAGTGTTTAGGTAATATAACTAATGGAAAGGAATTAAATTGTTATGTAATCTGGAATATCCAAGATCTATATTAAATATACAAAAATTCTTCTTAAGACTCTTAACACTTGATGATTATTAATTGTGGGATTAAATATGTTGTATAATAAATAGGTAGATTATTAGCAAATAATTTTTTGTTCCATTAATGAATAAATTGATCTTAAGCATAATCATACACTTATAAGATTAAAGAGGTTACTGCTTCAATTTTCTCAATAAAATACCCTAAGATTATTATTAGAATATATAAAATTATTTTTATTTTTATTCGATGATCTTCGAATAATCAAACAAATGAACAGTAAACAGATGGCTCTGATTTTCAAAGCTTTATCCAACGAGCAACGATTAAACTTGTTCAGAATGATCTATTATTGGCAGAAAACTATGCCCGAATCGGAATGTTGTGGTGTTCAAAAAGCTTTTACCCGTGCGTGCGAGTGCATGAATATATCTCGTTCGACGATTTCTCACCATCTCAAAGAATTACAAACTGCTGGTCTTATTTCTTGCGATAAAGACGGACAAGCGCTTGTTTGTGCTATAAATCAAGAACTGATCGAAGAATTGAAGAATTATTTCGATTAGTTTTTTTTATTAACTATGTTCGATTGTTTTCGAACTATTAAATAAGGAGGAAATACATTATGTTTAATTTTTGTGGTTCTCAATGTTGTGGTCTGGATGAAAAATTCGATTTTAAAGTCGAAAATTCAGACGAGGGTATTACTATCAATATTACCCCAAAAGATAAGACAAAGGTGAAATCGCTTCAGAAACTGGTTGAATCTCACAGAGATTTCTTTGGTTCTGGCTGCTGCTAAAGGTATTCAGCCAGATCAGCAAATAAAAAAGAGGTTATTTTTTTGGGATAACCTCTTTTTTTTATCTGTTCATTGTTTTACTTTATCTCAATGTAGCCTGAGCAGCAGCCAGCCGTGCAATTGGAACACGGAAAGGAGAACAGCTTACATAGTTCATTCCGACCCGATGGCAAAATTCCACTGAAGAAGGCTCGCCACCATGCTCACCGCAAATCCCCACTTTCAGATCGCTACGCGTGCTACGGCCTTTTTTCACACCCATATCAACCAGCTGACCTACTCCATTTTGGTCGAGTACCTGAAATGGATCATTTTTTAGAATACCCTTCTGAAGGTAGATTGGCAGGAATTTGCCGGCATCGTCGCGAGAGTAACCAAAGGTCATCTGTGTGAGATCGTTGGTTCCGAAAGAGAAGAATTCGGCTATTTCGGCAATTTCATTAGCTGTCAAGGATGCACGTGGAATTTCAATCATTGTGCCCACCATATATTTAATTTTATCCTTCCGTTCTGCAAATACAGCCTCGGCAGTAGAACGAACAATTTCTTCCTGCAATTTCAATTCTTTTACTGTTCCGACTAGTGGTATCATAATCTCAGGGAAAGTATTAATACCTTTTTTCTTCAGATTGAGAGCAGCCTCAATAATAGCGCGGGCCTGCATTTCTGTAATTTCCGGATACGTATTGCCCAGTCGGCAGCCACGATGTCCCAGCATGGGATTAAATTCATGAAGATCTTCAACCTTCTGCTTTACAGTTTCCACTGAAATGCCCATTTCCTCTGCCATTTCCTTCTGGTTCGCCTCTTCGTGCGGTACAAATTCATGTAAAGGCGGATCGAGCAGGCGCACTGTTACAGGCAGGTCGGTCATGGCTTCAAGAACATCGGAAAAATCTTTTCGCTGGATTGGTAGTAGTTTCTTTAATGCTTTTCGCCTTCCGGCTTCATCATCGGCGAGAATCATTTCGCGCATAGCTTTGATGCGTTCTCCTTCGAAAAACATGTGTTCAGTGCGGCAGAGCCCAATACCTTCGGCCCCGAATTTACGGGCTTGTTTGGCATCGCGTTCTGTTTCAGCATTGGTTCTTACCTTCATGGTTCGGTACTTATCGGCCAGTTTCATAATTTCACCGAAATCACCACTTAATTCTGGTTCAATAGTGGCAATTTTACCGTCGTACACTTCACCTGTTGAACCGTTCAATGATATCCAGTCACCTTCCTTAAGTGTTTTCCCTCCAGAAGTTAAACTTCTTTCCTTGTAATTGATAATACAACTGCCGGCACCTGAAACACAACACTTACCCATTCCACGGGCAACAACTGCAGCATGCGATGTCATACCTCCACGTGCAGTAAGTATACCCTTAGCAATATCCATACCTTCAAGGTCTTCAGGTGAGGTTTCGATGCGAACAAGGATGGTTGTAAGATATTTTTTAGCTTCATCGGCATGGAATACAATTTGTCCGGTTGCAGCACCAGGCGATGCGGGTAATCCTTTTGCCAATACCTTGGCACCTTTCAGAGCATTCTTGTCGAAAACAGGATGCAATAATTCATCAAGCTTATTAGGCTCTTGACGTAGTAATGCTGTTTTCTCATTTATCATACTCTCACGAAGCATATCCATGGCTATTTTTACCATGGCGGCAGCAGTACGTTTTCCATTACGGGTTTGCAACATCCAAAGCTTACCATCCTGAATAGTGAATTCCAGGTCCTGCATATCCTTAAAATACTTTTCAAGCTTTTCCTGGGTTTCATCGAGCTCTTTATAAGCAGCAGGCATAGCTTCTTCGAGCGATGGGTATTTGGAGGCCCTATCGGCTTCGGAAATACCGGCAAGCTTAGCCCACCGGATAGAGCCTTCTTTAGTTATTTGCTGCGGAGTGCGTATTCCGGCAACAACATCTTCACCCTGGGCATCGATAAGGTATTCGCCGTTAAACAGGTTTTCACCCGTAGCGGCATCGCGGGTGAAGGCAACACCGGTACCTGAATTTTTACCCATATTACCAAATACCATAGCCTGAACGTTTACAGCTGTTCCCCATTCCTCGGGTATTTGGTTCAGTACACGGTAGTATTTAGCCCTTGGATTCATCCAGCTATCGAATACTGCACAAATTGAACCCCATAGCTGTTCCCACGGATTTGTCGGAAAATCATGACCTGTTTTCTTCTTAACGGCTACCTTGAATTTCACAACAATATCTTTCAGATCGTTAACATCCAGATCCGTATCATTATGTATTCCCTTAGCTTCTTTTACAGCTTCCATAATTTCTTCGAACGGATCTATATCTTCTTTCGATTCGGGTTTCATACCCAGCACAACATCGCCGTACATTTGTACAAATCGCCGGTACGAATCCCATGCAAAACGTTCATTACCCGATTTTTTAGTAATGCCTTCAACAGCCATATCATTCAGCCCTAGGTTTAGGACTGTATCCATCATACCAGGCATGGAAACGCGTGCTCCTGAACGAACGGATAATAATAGGGAGTTTTCGGCATCACCGAATTTGGTACCCATAATCTTTTCTACATAGTCAACTGCAGCTTCAACCTCCTTTCTAAGTAAGTCTACAACTTTTTCTTTACCCAGTTGGTTATATTCGGTACAAACATCGGTTGTAATGCTAAAACCAGGAGGAACCGGAACTCCGATTAAATTCATTTCTGCTAAGTTAGCACCTTTACCACCAAGTAAATTCCTCATATCGGCTCTTCCTTCTGCTTCTTTATTGCCGAAAGTATAAACACGTTTTACGCCAGACATCGTTAAAATATATTTTATATTAAACTTTGTATTTGATTACCAAGCTCCTTTTTTAAAAGGACACAAAGGTATCTAAAATATTTTTAACTACTGTGAAGTGCAGATTAATTTTTCCTAATCCCATTGACATGAAAACCATTTATTACAGGGCAAGATAGAAAAAAAAAGACAGGTAAAAACAAATATTTAATAAGCAGTTTTATATCCACTGAATTCAGAAGATATATAAACTCGTAAACAATATTATTTCACATATCTGATCCTAATCAGTATTCTTAGATCGTTATTTCCCAGAAAAAATTTAAAATCTTCAAATTTTGGTCTTTTCAAACCTTCCAGATAATAATTTGAAAAACCGAAACCCTCTTTGGGTAGCAGTAATTTATAATCCATCTGATTGTTTTCATTTTCGTCATCGAGAAGTGCAATACCATAGGTGCCTTTTTTTAGCTTGTCATATTGAATGCAAAAAGCATTGTTGGATAACGTATCTTTCCTGAGTGTTTCTGTCCTAAACGGTTTATCAGACTGAAATTCCTCATCATTATGGTAAAAAGCCAGGCGTATTATACCTGTTTTGTTTCTCACTTCTTCGATACAAATTATAAGAGTTTGTGAAGATAAAAGATTGGTTTGTAACAGCAAGACGAAAAAGAAAATAACATGCAACCTATTTATGTGCAGGTT
>CAYMQP010000137.1:2674-9812 GCA_964392505.1 uncultured Bacteroidales bacterium | reverse complement strand
CGAGAGGGCTTTCATAGTAGCATACTCCCTGTCGATATGAACCCATGAATCCTGCTCACGAATGTTAGCCATTTGAAGTAAGTAGGGATTCAATCCAGCCTGTTCTAGGGCTTTGCGAAATGTAGATTCGTGAATACGGGGTGAACATGCAGCTACCACAACACGATTTAGCTTGTGCTATATTATATCGTTGATAAGTGTTTCCTGTCCCGGATCGGAGCACATATATTTATAATCGCGGGCCATAACCACATTAGGTATTCTTTGTGCTTCCTGGGCTACACGCTGAACATCGATCATTTTTGCGATATTCGAGCCGCACCAGCAGATATATACACCTATTCTTTTTTCTTCCATAATGAAAAATTATTTACATTGCGACAGTAACAACCTCTTTATTATGCTGCTTAATCAGCATTTCTTTTTTAATTTTTGCTATATAAATAGCAAAGGAACGGTACAAGAAATGCGTCCATTTTCCAAAGGGAACGATAAGCACTGCCCACTGGGCCAGAACAACCAAATGTAATATATAAAGCCACAAGTGATTTCCTATGATATTCAGATCGATAAAAGATCGTACCAGAAAAGCTGTTAATCCCATCAAGAAAAGCCATACCACAAAAAGCCAGTCGGAATGATGTGAAAACTTACTTAATTCGGTCTTTTTCCTGAATCTTTTAATTATGAAAATGAAAGTGACAATAAAGGTTACAGCACCAACTATATATCCAAGATATATTATGTAATTATTTTCAGTACCGAACCAATTCAGGAAAACGGTTGTAAAAAGCAAAAGCAGATACCCAAGCACGAGCATGAAATGCATAGACCATTGTAGCTTACTCTCTTCACATTTTAATGTTCTCTTCTGAGTAAACATATGCAATATCAAGTCTCCAAACCCGGTTATGTAATATATTAATGGTGCTTTTATCTTACCTTTTACCAGTGTGAACCAAAGCATCCGTAATATATTTGGTAGTAATATAAGTGCCGCAACAGCAATAATGGCTATAAACTCGAATTTATGTCCGAATTCCATTATTGATGTTATTTCAAAATTTTTATAGAATCCCATACCGATTATTGCAATTGCAACTATCAGGAATGCAGCAATAAGTGCAGGAACCGATGTATATAAAATACGCGATAAACCTGTCCAGTCGTAAATTGTGGTCAGATACCTTCTCAGTGTCATCATTAATTCACCCGGATTAGCCTCTCGGGGGCATGTTTCACTGCAATCGCCACAGTAATAACAAAGCCATGGATCAACATTTTTGTGAATGCTTTCGGTAAGTCCCATCTGAATGGTTCTGATTCCCTTTCGCGGAAACAGAAATCCATCTTCAGCATGAGGGCAAACTGCGGTGCAATTGCCGCAATGGTAACATTCGTTCCAGTTACCAATACCAAATGGTTTAAGCTTTTCCTTGAAATTAGGATCGACACGGTTCATAGTTTACTCCTCTTTTAATGGTGATAACTCAATGACTTTCTTCTGAATATCTTTCAAAGGAATATTTTTCAGACTTTTGGCTATTCCTTTTGTTTGTATACTCTTTATAACTGTTGAAGCTGCAGCGGAGCCCTGTACTACTGAATCGGGGATATCCTTTGGACCCTGGCAGGTTCCTGCAAGCAGTATGCCGCTGCTAAGAGTCTGATCGGTGTTGCTCAAAGCATCTGATTCTTGAAACCAACCATTTTCCGATCGTGATATTCCCAGCGTAGTGGCAAGTTTTTCTGCATCGTGACCTGGTTCAAGTCCTATTGCTAAAACAACCATATCGACAAGTTGCTCTATCATACGACCTTGCTCAATATCCTCACTTCGCAGCAGGAGCTGGTTGTCTTTCTCCTCTATTTTTGCCGTTTTGCCCCGTATAATATGAACACCTTCTTCTCCAATACGCTTGTAAAATTCTTCATATCCCTTCCCAAAGGCTCGCATGTCGATGTAGTACTCGAATACTTTGGCTTCGGGAATTTTTTCTTTGATGAGGTGAGCCAGCTTCAGGGAATACATACAGCAAACGCGCGAACAATATTTATTGTAGTTTTCATCACGACTTCCAACACAATGGATTAACGCGATACTCTTCGGTGCCGGACTTTCGGAAGTAAAAATCCAGTTTCCCTTTTTATCCTGCGACCTAAGTACAATATTACCTTCTGTTGGCCCGGCTGCATTAACAAGTCGTTCCAACTCAAGAGAAGTTATAACATTCGGATATTTACCGTAACCATATCGTTCAATTCGTGTAGCATCGAATGGTTTAAAACCTGTTGCAACAATGATATTACCCACTGTTAATTCCTGTGTTTGATCTTTCTCATCGAGGTCGATACAGTTATCGACAGGGCAGAATTTCACGCACGTACCACATTTTCCGGTTTGAACGTACCGGCATGAGTCGGCATCGATCAGGTATTTATTCGGAACTGCCTGCGGAAAAGGAATATAAATGGCTTTTCGCATGGTAGTCCCATAATCAAATTCACTCTTGGCTGTTCCCGGGCATTTTTCAGCACATGTACCACATCCTATACAGGTATTGATATTTACCCTTCGGGCCTTATTCAGGATTTTAACTTTGTAATTACCCGCCTCGCCCGAAACATGCTGCACCTCAGAATATGTCATTAACTCAATGTACGGATGCTGACTTACCTCAACCATTTTAGGTGTAAGAATGCAGGCAGCACAATCGAGGGTAGGGAAGGTTTTATCGAACATAGCCATGTGCCCTCCAATAGTACCTGTTTTTTCAACAAGATAGACTTTGTTATGGCCATCGGCAATTTCGAGTGCCGCTTGAATGCCCGCAATACCTCCACCGATTATTAAGGTTTCGGGATTAACGGGATTTTGTTCAGCTATAAGCGATGCATCGAAAGGGATTTCATATAATGCACATACGAGCTTGGCTTTGGCCCATTCGTTAACGGATATACCCTCTGGAGTTCCATCAGAAATATCGGCCAGAATAATGTTTTCGGTATCTTTACCAGCTTTTTGCAAGACCTTTGCGAACGAAGATTTTACAAATCCCGGACGATAGCCAGCTATTAATATTTTGTCTATGTGCTTTTCTCGTATTTCCTGAGTGAAATAATCAACATCGGTTATGGGATGTTCACCGGAATACCATACTGTAATTACTTCGGGAACATTTTGAAGGAAATTTGAGAGTTCCTTATAATCGAGATAATAAAAATGATTATTCACAGATTGAGAAAAGTAGACACCGGTAGTAATTGGTTTTCTCATGAGTTTAATGTTTTGCAAATTCTATTTTCAGATCAAAATCACAATACCTAAATAAAAGTAGCTATTTTTATGTATTAATTTTACTTTTTTGTGAAAAAAAACACAATAAATATGAACAAGATGTTAGAAATTAATCTATCTTGCCTTTAGATTTAGATTACAATTAAGAAATAGTTCAGTATATCAATAACTTATGAATATGTGTAATTTGGAACAATAATGGCATTAGTTCGAAGTGATATAAAAAGACTATTACAGTACAAATTATGCTTATTACGATTTAAAGAATTGGGAGTCAATACTATTTACTCCCATAATCTGGGTGAGGCTGCAGGAGTTACTGCTGTGCAGGTGCGCAAAGATTTTTCGATGTATGGAATTAAAGGAAGAAAACGTGGAGGATACAATATTGATCAATTACTAGGAGCCCTTGGCGAGATATTTGGTGAGGCAAAAAAGAATATCATTATTATCGGCATGGGAAATATTGGTAAAGCATTATCGCAGTATAACGAGAGGTTTATTAAAAAGAACCTGCATATTGTAGCAGGTTTCGATATCGATCCGTCGAAGCAGAACAAGGGATTTGGGATACCTATTTATCCTATGACAAAATTGGAGGAGGTTATCAGGCAGAATAATGTATTAACAGCTATCATAGCAGTACCTTTTCAAACTGCCCAGGAGGTATGTAATATGCTCATAAGCGCTGGTATAAAAGGCATTCTGAATTTCGCACCTGTAATCCTAAAAGTCCCTGATAATGTAGTTATCGATAATATTAACCTGAGCAATATGCTTGAGGGGATTATATACAATATCGAAAAAATACACTGATAAGACCGATTATTTCTTTCATCGTATCGACTTTATTAATATCCCGCGGCCATGCCGTCTTCTTGTTTTGTGCGCGACGTGAGCGCACTAAATAATTACTCTTGATTATCAGTGCTTTAGGATTTGAAAAAGTGTAATTTGGGTTATATATTCTAATTCCGAATGTCGGAATATTGCGTTCCAAGTTAGGTTGTACCTTGAATCATGAAAACGGTTGGAACGCTGACTTTTTCTGTTGTTAACCCCAGGTAAGCAACAGTCTTCCGACATGTTGCTTACCTGGGGTTACTGATATATCGCCCTTTCCTCGCTTCGCCGAAGCGGCTTCGCGTAGGCGAGGCAGGGCTTTTCTTACAATATCTAATCCGTTAAATACCTTATTAAGACTTAGATTTCTTACTTCAATCAATCTCTATCGTAAAAGAACAATCTATATAATGGACATACATCAATAGTATCTGATCATGTTCTTTTTTGCTTCTACCTCACCATAGCAACGGGCGCACGGGCCTGATTTGCCTGCGCTGGCCCGATCGATATTTTATGCTCTAAGAGTGATAGAAGGTACATCCTGAATCAGAGGGTACGTATGTGCGACTTAGGCTAATCGAGATTATTCGCCCTGTGTCTTATTTTTAATAACGCTCATGAGCTCATCCCGACTTATCGTCGGGATTCGGTTGTTTTTGGTCCGTTTTTTCCATCAACTGGGAAATAATGGACAACCACAAACAATTGTACATAATCCTTAGATAACTAAGGTCACACCATTAAATTATTCTTCGACCCTTAAAATTTAAATAAGGAATTTTTAACCTGAGCAGATTGGGTCATGCATTGCACAAAACAGGGGCAATTATTTATATTATAATCCCGCGGCCATGCCGTCTTTTCTCGATTCGGAAGCCCCTATGTATATCTTTCTATCTGGTTCGTACATGATAGCCTGATACCCTCCATAGATACCTTTGCAGAATTCAACTGAATGTCCCCTTTCGATCAGTTCACGTATGGTTTCGTAATTAAATCCGCTTTCAAGGCATATTATCCCGACACCTTCTGAAGATTCACCTGTGGGTTTTAATGAACCCTCATGAGCTATACGGGGCGCATCACCTGCTTCCTGCAGGTTCATGCCAAAGTCTATTAAATTCATTATGATCTGAACATGTCCCTGGGGTTGAAAATCGCTCCCCATTACGCCAAAGCTGATCCATGGTATACCATCTTTGGTTATAAATGCCGGTATTATTGTATGGAAAGGTCTCTTACCCGGTTCGTAAATATTTGCATCGCCTTCCTTTAAGGAAAACAGTTCGCCCCGATCCTGCAACATAAATCCCAGTCCGGAAGGTACCATGCCGGATCCCATTCCGCGATAATTACTCTGGATGAGCGATACCATATTTCCGTCTTTATCAGCTGTTGTCAGATAAACAGTCTCACCCTCAGAAATTGCTCCTGTGCGATATATTCCAGCTTTAAGCGGATCGATTAACTTGCTTATATAGTTGGCATATTCTTTCGAAATAAGACGTTTTACAGGAACTTTTTTGAATTCCATATCGGTATAATATTTGGCTCTGTCCTCAAATGCCAGCTTTTTAGCTTCGGTAAATAAATGGATATGATCGGCACTTCCGAACTCAATGGTATCGAACCGGAAATTCTCAAGGATATTCAGCATTTGCAGTACAGCAATACCCTGGCAGTTGGGGGGTAATTCCCAGACTTCCACACCCCTGTATGTCGTTGAAACCGGATTTACCCATTCCGATTTGTGATTTTCCAAATCGCTTATGTTGAGAGATCCTCCCTGCGACTGAACAAATTCGGATATCTTTTGGGCAATAGAACCTTTATAAAATACATCCCTGCCTTCGGAGGCAATTTTTCTGTATGTCTCAGCCAGATCAGGGTTTTTGAAGATATCGCCTTTGCCTGGTACTTTCCCATCTCTGACATAGGTTTCACGAATATTGGGATATCCCTGAAGCAGGTAAAATTTTACCGAGCGTTGAAAATAGTATGCGATAAGCTCGGTTAAGGGGAAGCCACTTTCGGCATATTCTATGGCAGGCATTAAAATATCGGTCATGCTGAGTTTTCCGAATTTATTATGCAATTCGAACCAGCCATCGACACAGCCGGGCACTGTTACCGGTAAAGGACCGTAGGCGGGAATTTTGTTGTAACCCTGTTCCCTGAAATATTCGATGGTAAGCGATTGAGGAGACCTGCCACTTGCATTGAGTCCGTATAATTTTTTCGTTTTAGCATCCCATACAATGGCGAATAAATCGCCTCCGATACCGCAGCCTGTGGGTTCCATTAGCCCCAGTGCCGCATTGGCTGCTATAGCTGCATCGACTGCCGATCCGCCTTTTTTTAATATATCGATACCAATTTGTGTTGCCAGAGGATGACTGGTTGCCACCATACCGTTTTGGGCTATTACTTCGGAGCGTGTGGCAAAATTGCGGCCGGTGATCCTATCCTGGCCCGAAAGAATTAACGGTAAACAAACAAGAAACAAAAAGGCAGTAGTAAAAACCGGATGAGCAAAGACTTTCCTCTTTCCTAAGATTAGACAATAAATGCGTTTCATGATTACATGGTTTAACCAGTAATCAAAATTCAGAAAAATTCCCATTAGTATATGGTTTTTTCTGAAAATACTAAATATAAGGCTTAAATTCCTAAAATATACTAATGCTGAATGGAAGATGAGGTGTTATTTATTTAGTATAAAAACATGCAAAAAAATTTTAACATTTTTAGCAGATGACTGATCTGGGAATGCGTGTTATTATTTACTTTTATTTAACCGGTAAAAAAACGATGGTGCGGATTTTAAATCCGCACCATATAGAGATTGTTAACGGCTTTAAGTGATTATTGTATAATTACTTTATAAGATGAAGTTATGCCTTCTTTATATATTTCTATTAGATAGATACCCTTTGCTACATCATCAAGTGGTATTATTACCTCACTGTTTTCTATCATAGTAGTTTTCACAAC
>CAYMQP010000137.1:0-2664 GCA_964392505.1 uncultured Bacteroidales bacterium | reverse complement strand
TTCCTAAAATATTGATAAGTCGTATTAACGATCCGCTTTCGCCTTGTATGGTTATATTTTCTGATGCCGGATTGGGGTATAATTTTATTTTATGCTTTACTTTTCTATAATCATTAATTGAAGAAATTGCCTCACATGCATCGCCTATACCATCACTATCTGTATCTGTCTGGTCGGCATTTGATGTATAAGGACAATTATCTTCAAAATCTTCAATTCCATCGCCATCACTATCAACATATTTCTTTATTAAACTAACATTGTCAAATGTAACAGGAACATCTTCCATACCAACCTGGAACGAAAGTTTCATTGCAGAAAAAACGGTATCCAAAATGAATTCAGTAGAATAAGTTTCGATTTCTGTATCAATAAATATTGTTTTATCTAACACGCTTGTCCATGGATCTCCGTTTTTTTCAAAAGAAATACGGCACGGTCTATTATCCTCCTCGGCATAGGCATCGAAAGTTAGTATATAGGTAGCACCTTTAATAAGTCTGTTTATTTGTGTTGTTGTGAGTATCTGGTTTAATTGCGCATGCCAGTGTTCAGGATTGACAGCAGGATCGTATACAAATACTGTACATTCCCCGTCTGTAAGTACAATATCACATTTTACATTATTTGCATTATTATCGTTAAACGACCAGGGTGAAAGTATGCATGATTCAAAATCTCCGTTTTCGATAATATTTTCAGGATTCGTTTCTGATCCGGGAATACACGATTCAAAAACATATACTGATCCGGTTACAGGATCAATTAATTGGATTCCAACAAAAGCATAATCTCCTGATAAAGCTACCGAAGTACCAAAGTAATCATAGTCTTCCCTGTCTGAAGGGACAATTTTCTGGATCTGGTTCCATACTCCGCTTACATTCCGTTCAAAAATATAGGCTGAGCCTGCCTGCTCCAGTGTATTTTGCCCGGAAGCATCCTCGTCTTCAGCAAGGGCTGTCACAATAGCTCTGTTTCCCCAGATTCCAACTGACATACCAAAAGCATCATATTCGTCCCTGTCTGAAGCCACAATTTTCTGAACTTCATTCCAGTTACCACTGGCATCCCGTTCAAATATATAGACTGAACCCGCAAAAGTTAAAGTATTTTCTCCGGAAGCATCTTCATCTTCACGATAAACTCCAATTATAATATAATCTCCCGAAATGCTACCTGACATACCGAAATGATCCTGTTCATCACGGTCGGATGCAACGATCTTTTGGGCTTCATTCCAGTTTCCACCAGCATCACGTTCAAAGATATATGTTGAACCAGCATTATCAAGAGTGTTTCCTCCGGCAGCATCTTCATCTTCGTGGAACGCGCCTGCAATTGCATAATCTCCGGAAATATCTACCAGATGGCCGAAGTTATCATTTTCATCCCGGTCGGAAGCAACAATTTTTTGAACTTCGTTCCAATTCCCACTGGCATCACATTCAAAAATATAAGCTGAACCGGCTTCAGGTAACGTATTTCCTCCTGACTCATCTTCATCTTCAGCTGCAGATCCTATTATAACATAATCTCCTGAGATACTTACTGAATAACCAAACTGATCTCCAATACCCCGGTCGGAGGCAACAATCTTTTGTACTTCAAACCAGTTACCATAAACGTCAAGTTCATAAATATAAGCCGAACCGGCATGCATCATAGTATTTTCTCCTTCTGTGTCCTCATCTTCAAGCGGAGCGCCTATAATAATATAATTGCCTGAAATACTCACAGAACTGCCCCACAGATCTCCTGCATCGCGGTCGGAGGCCACAATTTTTTGCACCTCATTCCAGTTTCCGGTCAGATTACGTTTGAATATATACGCTGATCCGGCTGCCGGCATAGTATTTCCCCCGGATGCATCTTCACTCTCATAATTTGCCCCGATAACTGCATAGTTACCGGATATGTCAATAGAAACTCCAAAACAGTCGCAACATATGCTGTCGGACGCAAATATTTCCTTTATTTCGGTAAAATCCTGCGTATAAACTATGGCTGGTGTCAGCCATAATATGATTAAAACAGAAGTGATTTTAGGTTTCATGATTTTATATTTTTTCATTTTATGTTTTCAGTTTTATAAGAACACGCGGGAAGATCAGTAACTGTTTTTCAATAACTTATGCATGGAACGCGTGTTGTTAATTTTTTTTATTTAGCTGGCACGAATTAGCTTCGCTGAGTTCTCCCACCTGAGGAGGGATCGATTATAAACCTGCCTGTTGGCAGACAGGTCTGTACCGTGAAGGTGTGTCTAATCCTTTATGCAACGCACAGAACAACCAACGTTCTCCTTAAGGTCGTGGCCCCTGCTAACATAGCCGGAATAATAGTATATGAGCCGGTTCCAGGCTTGGTATGGGTCGTGCTCTGTAGAACTCCACCAGTAACCGACGTCGCCAATGCTGTAGAATGGCCCACTGGGGTAACGGTAGCCACCCGGAAGGGCTGTAAAACCGGTTTCATTGGTTGCTCCAACATTTGGGCTAGTCCAATGTGTTGTGCCATCCTCTTTTAGTTTGCCCCCGGCACTTTCTGCACCACACAAATAATAGTCGATTAAGATCGTCCATTCGTCATCGCTCGGAACATGCCATCCTGTGGGGCATAGATTGCCGGTATTTACTGTGTACCAGTTGTATAATGCACCAT
>CAYMQP010000136.1:6326-10005 GCA_964392505.1 uncultured Bacteroidales bacterium | reverse complement strand
TTTAGCCACCGTGGGTATCGACGGAGCCCAGAATGCGGGTATATTGGCAGCACAAATACTGGCTACTGCCGATAAAGATCTGGCTGCCCGCCTGGCTGAATTTAAGGAGAACCTGAAAAAGAAAATTGTACAGGCCAATAAGGAGTTGAAGGAAATGAAATACGAGTATAAAACAAATTAGGAGTTATTAGGTAAAAGAATAGGCCAAGTTTTATAACTGATTTTTACATGCATAGAAATACACACTCCCTGTAATCGTCTTCTCGAGGGCGATTATATATTATTTTACATAGATAATTTAAAAATATCAATCCCTAATATCAATTAACCAAAAATAAATGCTCATCAATTCTAACCTAATTCTTTCTTTATTTTTACAATCTTCTTCATTCATTTTGACATCTGTGTGAGCTTGATTATTTAATCGTAAATCTGGATTATGGATTACTTCTAATGGTATATCACGAACTTTACCAACAATAAGGCCTACAATTCCATTTAGACTTGGATTTTTTGCTCGATTTCTGCTTTCCTGAGGTGTTGAATATTTACCCCAGTCTGTTGACATATTTCTAGTTTTATCTTGATTTAGTTTACATTTACAGAAAACACCTGGTACTAATTTATTATCTTTTATATAATTTTTGTGAACCCTGTATAACAACCTACATGTATCTGGAATATTTTCTATTTGAAACATATTAAAAATCCATAAGTAAAAGAAAAATGCCAGGATTTATATTTTGCGGATCATCAATTGAGCCTTCAACTTTTTTTGACATATAATTATCACCATAAAACGATGGTTTGGTATTAACGTCATCTGGAAAGTTTATTAAAAAGCGAAACTGTTCGTTTTCCCATAAAATATCAATACTTCCGTCTGAACTATGGTAAATTTTAGGTGTAGGTATTATAAATCCTATCTTATTGTTAGCCATGTTAACTAGATTGATTAAAAACTTAACGGCAGTTTCCCATGTTGATTCTTTATATGAAGGGCTACCTTCGTCATCCCAATCATCATCAAATTCCAAAATATATTTTGACTCTTGAATTTCATCATAAATATCTTTCAAATTATAGGGTAATGTTCCAACTTCGTGCGAATTAAAATTTATAATTAAATTTCTTTTCGGTAATCCATATTGCGGGATATTTTTGTTGTCGAATTCCATTGAAACACTAAAGTACTCGTCCAATTTTGGTTTTTGTAAATGCCAATTAATCTGCTTTTTAAGGTTACTAATAGTAATATTATTTTTAACTCCAATATTCATATACTTTGGATTTTAAATATCAATTATTTCAATATTACCAATACCTTTTTTAATTCTATTTTCTTTATGCTCAGCCCTTATTATTTGTTCTTTAAGATTTTGAAGGTCTCTTCTATCTACAGCGAAATAAATCTCATGGTTACCGTCAGCGTCCATATATCGAATCCTTAAATTATGTAATATTATATTCTTTTCAATACTATCAGAATTTTCATCATCGAAAATAGGTCTAATATCAGTTATTATCCTAGTATTAGACAGTAATTTCTCTCTATCACCTTCTAATTCAATTGCTTTAGTTGTAATTTGAATGTTTTTACTTAATAAAATTTTTTTAATAAAAGATTCTAGTTTTGTATCATTTGCTAATTCTGGATTACTTTCTTTCACTACAAATAATAAATCCTCGATAAAACTATCTATTCCTTTCTCAAAAAAACGTCTATTTGAAGTGATAGTAAATAACAGTTCGACTATATCTTTTGCGGCCTTAAACTCAATGCCAATATTTTTTTTAATTAATTGCGCTAAATCACTTCCCCAGCAACCAATAGGTGCTTCTGATAAACATTTTAATAATTTTTCTTCAGTATGTTCTTCTATTAGCTTGGCTAATTTTTCAATTTTCTTAATATCGCTTTCAGGAATCTGAAAATTTGCCATAAAATTCTATCAAATAATAATAAATTTATTGTAATTCTACTGTTAAGACAATTTATTTTATAAACAAATATACTGCTAAAATATTATTTATCAATTGATAATAATCATAAGGAAATTACTTATCCCTTTTTGATTTATTTATTGCAATTTAAGATATTGATTAAAATATAGATAGTATACAGGTATCTTTTTTTATAGGGATTTTATATTTAGTTTTTATTGTTATCTCAATTAATTATTTACTTTTTTCTTTAATCCTTTTTAAAAGCCTATTGCTTCACTAATAAAAAAAATCTTTTATTTGATCATATTACCTAATTAATTAGTTGTATTAAAGCCTTTGTTGGAAAATAAATCTTAATTCAATTCTTGCATAATTGCAGGTTATTTACTTTCTTGGTACCCGGGTTATAATATAAGAGTACTTAAGTTAGGGGAAGCATATTTCAGATGCGTAATTGGATAATTATTATATTTTTCATTATTTCAATTGTTCCGGTTGGTGCACAGCAGGTATATTTTTCCGATGCCACCTCCCTGGCTCTTTCAGGCAGCGTTATAGGTTATTCAGGTATATGGAACAGCATGCGTAATCCTGGTATACTTGCATCTTTACATGTTGCCTCGCTTGGGATTAATTATCACAACCGCTACCTTATACCTGAACTTGGATCTCAATCGATTTTTGGAAGTTTGCTTTTTCATGGTATGTGGGGATATGCTATGAACTATTTTGGTACAAAGGCATTCAACGAAAGCAGTTTTTCTATATCGTATGGTAATCGTGTTTTTAAATGGCTCGATGCTGGAATTACCCTGCACGGCCATCGTATGGAAATTGAAGCACTGACTGAAAAAGTATATACTATTACCGGCGATATAGGTATGATTATAAAACCTGATGAAGCAATCAGGATTGGAGTACATATGATCAACCCTAACTGTTCACAATATGCTGCAACAGGTGAAAAGTCATTACCCACGGAAATAAATTTAGGTCTGACATATTTATCGGAAAATGAGTTTTATATTGCTTCTCAGCTTCACTGGAAGAATTATAATGAAGTTTTTCTCTCCTTTGGAGCTGAATATGGGTTTGGAAAGATTGTTAAGCTGAGAGCAGGACTGCAAGTGGGTTTATTTACCAGTTATTCCTACGGTCTGGCACTTAATTACGGACGAGTGGATTTTGCACTGGGTTTTGAACAACATACCTGCCTGGGCATGTCGTCTGCTGTCACAATGCTATATAAATTCGCTGCCAATGCCCGTTAAAATAAGAATCCTATACTATATGCTTTTCATATTTCTGTTGATAAGGATACAGGCACAGGAATTAACATCGGTTCAGGAGCAATACATAAGCAGGGTGATGGAAACCTTAGCGGAGGAATATGACAATTCTGAAGATATATCGGTTGTGTTTGATGACTTGCTGAATTACCTCCAAAGTCCGTTGAATCTGAACTCGGCCACAGCTGACGAACTGGCGGAACTGCATGTTCTTAGTGCATTTCAGATTGCAGTACTTATCGATTATCGTAAAACGCAGGGTAATTTACTTTCGATATATGAATTACTGTATATTCCGGGCTATCGCAAGCAAGACATTGATTTGATTAGCCCATTTGTTACATGTGAAATACCAGAGGAACAAGATGCCGGATTAAAAGGACTTAATTCCAGGGTAAAGCAACAGGCTATTGTTAGATATCAGAGAATTCTTGAACAGCAAA
>CAYMQP010000136.1:0-6316 GCA_964392505.1 uncultured Bacteroidales bacterium | reverse complement strand
TTGCGATTCAATTATGGCGGTCGATCCTGATAAAGCCCGGTATTTGGGAAGTCCTGATAAACTCTATTTCCGGTATAAAATTGATTTTAGTGGGAAATTACAAGCCGGGTTTCTAACAGAAAAAGACGCAGGAGAGGAATTTTTCAGCGGTAGTAATCGGTATGGCTTTGACTTTAATTCGGGTTATATCCAGTATAAGAATAATCAAGGGATATTCCGGCAATTTACACTGGGCGATTATCATATACGAATGGGCCAGGGATTACTGGTCTGGAGTTCTTACACCTATGGTAAATCATCATATATATCCGACTTAAGCCGGCGAAACAAAATCATCAAAGCCAATACTTCAGCAGAAGAAAATCTTTTTTTCCGTGGATCGGCATTATCAATGCGTAAAGGGAATGTTTCTTTTACAGCATTTGCATCAATGAATTACGTTGATGCCTCAGTTGAATCCGACACCAGTTTACAGGATGGTTATATTACAGGATTCACTGCAACAGGTTATCATGCAACACCTTCCGACCTTAAGCGGGAGAACAACACCTGTCTTACCTCATTTGGAGCAAGTCTGTTATATTCGGATAATCATTTGAAGCTTGGACTTAACAGTATACACACGGAAACTGATAAGATAATGGCAGATCAGGATGCTATATATAAGGTATTTTACTATTCGGGTCGAAGAAACACAGGTATTTCTCTGGATTATCAATACCTGGCTAAAAAAGCCCAATTTTTTGGTGAAGCAGCTTTTTCCAATGGAGCTTTTGCCGTGCTAAACGGTATGCTTATTTACCTTAAACCTGAATTGAATATGGGAATTCTCCACCGGCATTACGATAAAAAGTACTATTCGCTCTGGGCCGATGCTTTCAGGGAAGGCAGCCAGGTGGCAAACGAAGATGGATTTTTCATAGGACTGGAAAGTAGTTACTGGGGAAATCGCTTTCGTATCTATTCCGATATCTTTTCTTTTCCCTGGCTTCGTTACCGCGTGAATTCACCATCGGAAGGGTATGAACTGTTCGGGGAGTGGGAAAGAACAATAGGTGAAGCAATAGTTTATATACGATATAAACGACAGGAGAAACCATTAAATCAGTTAATTGAAAACAATCTTTACAAGGTTTCACCTGAGATTAAAGAACAATACAGAATACATAGTACGGTTCCGGTGGGTTCGTTTGTTGTAATACAAAACCGTTTAGAATTGAGCCGGGCCGGTTTTCGCGGCGATACGCTTAAAACGGGATTTCTTGTATATCAGGATATTTTATTGCGCTCATTACCGGTGCCGGTTTACATTAGCTTACGATTAGCCTATTTCAATGCCGAAGATTACGATACACGAATATATGCCTATGAGCGTGATATACTCTATGCTGCTACCAGCCAGATGCACTATAGAAAAGGATGGCGATATATGCTGTTGTTAAAATGGCAACCTGCCGATAAGCTTAGCTTCTGGTTTAAGATAGGCCAGACACGCTATCCGGGAGTTGATACCATAAGCAGCGGATTAACAGAGATACAGGCAAACCATCGCACCGAGCTCAAGGTTCAGATGATAGTTAATTTGTAAAGAGAATTTAAAAGAACCTCGTGAAGACTGTTCAGCATAGCTTTGTAGGAATCAGGCAAACAATACCATTTGAAATCCGGACGGTTAATTTAATCGCATCGCAGGCATGGAACGATTATATGAAAAATGTTTAAATTGTGGTATTAATTCTACAACTATGAAAATACCTGTATCAATAACTCTATTGCTGATAGCTTTACAGTTAAATTATAGCCAGACTATTACACCTCCGGAAATAAAACTAATTCAGGCTGAAATTGAGAATAAATCAATAAGTGAATTATGGTTGCTTAGAAATGCAATATTTGCCAAATATGGCAGGACCTTTAAAACATATGAATTACATGCCTTCTTTATGAAGCAACCATGGTATAAACCCGATGAGCAATACAAAGAATCAGATTTAACAACCACCGATTTGCATAATATTGAATTATTAGTTAATCAGGAAAACAAACTTCGTGAGAATGATTTCTCCCGGGTGGAAGAAACAAAACGAATTAATATCAACAATGTTTATAATTCTTTTCAATGCCCTGCTTTTAATGATTTCGAAAAAGAAAAACTGAGTAATAACGGTTTTGTTGTTGTTCCTACAAAAAGAGACCAGCTGTTTCATATTTACGAGAATAATGATTATCTGGGTGTGCCAAGTTTTATCACGGTAGATGCTGTTCTTCAACTATATCATCTCTATTTTGATATGACACTTCGGAATATAGAATCAAAGTACCTGTCATCAAAACTCGAGATACTAATTGACCGGCTAATAAATGAACTACTAGCTTTACAGGGCGAGACACAAAATGAGAATATTCATGATGCTGTTAATTTTAGCCTTGCATATTTGGGAATAAGCCAATATTTTATTAAAGGGGGTGATACGGAAATACATGGTAGCTATAAAGAAACAGCATTACAGGAAATTGAAAATTGTAAAAACCATGTTGGTTGGCAGGAATCAGAATTGTTTCAGAGAATGTTCGACTATAGCCAATTTGTTCCCAGGGGGCACTATACAAGAAGCGAAGAATTGAAAAGGTATTTTATGGCTATGATGTGGCTGGGTAATGCCGGAATTGAGGTTGAGAATGAAAGAAACTTATTAAGCAGTATTCTATTAACCGATGTTCTATATACTAAAACATATCAGAACCAGACTTTATTTAATCTGTGGAATGACATTTACGAACCCACTGTTTTTTATGTGGGATTATCAGATGATACAGGGCCAATAGAAATAAAACAGGCAATGGATGAACTATTTCCTTCGGTTACAATGATTGAACAATATGATAATCCGGAAAAACTGATGTCAATGGCAAATAAGTTGCCGTCGGAAAAGATCTCAGGGCATGGTGATTGGGGTCGTCAGAAGAAACAATTCCGATTGATGGGGCAAAGATTCATACCGGACTCCTATATTTTTCACAGGTTAACAAGTGATGAAAGAAAAAAGCCGAATAGTCTTGAAATTATGGCAGGCTTCGGTAACAGGAAGGCGTATGAATTAATGATGACCGATTATAAAGCATCATGGGAAATGTATCCTTCATATCCCGATACGCTGAAACTCATTATTGATGAAAATAATAACAGAACTGAAAAAGACTGGAGAAAAAACCTTTATTATCACTGGTTATACAATTTAAAAGCGCTGTATGAAATTAAAAACAATAGTGATTTGCAGTTTTTCATGAACACCGATGGTTGGGATGTTAAAACCCTGAATACTGCATTAGCCAGCTGGGCGGAATTACGACACAATACAATAATATATGCTAAACAAAGCTTAGCGGCTGAGTGTGGCGGAGGTGATGAAATTAAAGTCTGGATACCTGAACCTCCAAAAGGATATGTTGAGCCGAATACAGAATTTTATAACAGGATGTTGTCGTTAATGAATTTTACCATAGAAGGATTAACATCAAGGAAAATGCTTGATTATGAAGTTAAATATACCTGCAATGAGTTTATCGATTTATTGACTTTTCTTAAATCGATTTCTGAAAAAGAAAACAAAAAAGAAAATCTGAGTCTTGAAGAATATGACCAGATACAAAAAATCGGTTCTTTACTCGACAATTTAACGTTACGTGTTCTATCCGATGAAGCTTATGAATGGTGGCAGGTTGAGGGGCCCGACAAAAATATGCCTGTAATTGCCGATGTGCATACCGCTGATGACATGGCTTTAGAAGTTGGTGTCGGCAAGGCTCATGAAATATATGTAATTGTAGAGATAGAAGGAAAGCTAAAGCTTACGAGAGGGGCAATATTTTCATTCTATGAATTTTACTGGCCAAGTTCCAACCGGTTAACTGATGAACAATGGCAGGAAATGTTACAGAAAGGCAAAGCACCGGAGCAACCTGCCTGGATAAACTACAAATCCAATAATAAAAATGAAAAAAGGCTGACTCCTCTTTATAAACCTGATATACCCGATATACCGGATTCATCAACTGAACCAGGCTGGAAAATTATTTATTATGAAACAGGTTGTTAAACATGCTTTGCTGATATTCTTTTTCAATCTTTCATTTTTAAATTCATTCACCCAGGTAAGTTTTTCTGCGGTTGGTGACGTTTTATTCGACCGCGGAGTACGCAAAGTAATTGAGGATAACGGAGTGAAATACCTTTTTGAAAATGTGCAGAGAGTTATATCCCAGCACGATTTGGCTTTTTTTAATCTTGAATGCCCGATTGTTGATAGTTCGGATGGTTTTCCTTTAAATAAAAAATATTCGTTCCGGGCAGAACCAAATTCTATAGAAGGATTAAAATATGCGGGGTTTACTATTGCTTCGGTGGCCAATAATCATACAATCGACTATGGAAAGGCAGGTTTTCTGAAGACAATGGAATTGTTGCATGCCAACTCAATTTTTACCATTGGAGGAGGAACAAACCAGCAGGAAGCCTTTGAACCATTACTGATTGAAATAAACTCTGAGACTTTTGCCTTTTTCGGGGTACTTGAATTTTTGCTTGAAGGCACAACCTTTAATAAAGAAAAACCCTATCCCGCATTTGGTCAGATTGACAGTCTTTGCAAGTTAATAAGGAAATACAATCCCTATATCGACAATATTATCGTCTCGTTTCACTGGGGAAAAGAAAATAGTATTTTTCCTACATCGCGACAGGTGGAATATGCTCATAAAGTGATAAATGCCGGAGCTGATCTGGTTTTGGGACATCATCCCCATGTTTTGCAAAGTATTGAAATATATCAAAACAAACTTATACTCTACAGCCTGGGGAATTTTGTTTTTGATAATTCGGAAGAATTGCAGAAGCAAAGTGTATTATTTACATGCAAATTCAAAGAAGGTCAAATCTTTGAACCCGAACTTATTCCAGTTTATATTAACAACTGCCGACCGGAATTGGCACGTCTGGAAATCAGGTATGAAATAGTTGAACACTTGAAAAAAGTATCAGATCCTTTCAATACAAATCTAAGTTTGGACGAAAATTCAATTCAAATTCAATACTATATTGAGAAGCCTGTTAAAGAGCTTGAATCAAATACTATCAAATTCAATATTTATTCTGACAGAATAGGAGTAATTAACGAATACGATTCAATTTTTGAATATCCGATTCCTGATACAATTTATCGATTTAAGGACGCCTGCTTATATTGTGAGGATAATATTATATATATCTATTCAATTATATCGAATATCATAACTGATAAATCCAGGATCGCAATATTCCCGTTTGTAATCGACAGGAATGAGTTTTTAAAACCATCTCTTGACAGTCATGACGATTTTAATCCCTGGAAAATAGAAATATTTGATGTTGATAATGATAAAAATCCTGAACTTATCTTAGGAGTTAACAAATCAACACGATATTATAAAAAGGATGAAAACCGGATTTTTGTCTTTAACCGCGACAAAGATTATATCTTTCCAAAATGGTTAGGTTCAAAAGTAGGTAAACCGATTCTTGACTTTAAAATTGACAGAAGCACAAATAAGCTGATAATACTGGAAGAATCTGGAGGAACATCCTCAAAAATGGTGGTTTCCTATGAATGGAACGGATTTGGTTTTGATTTTGATAAAATAATATTTGCTATTGAAAACCTTCAAAACCTGAAACTTCAATTCCAATTATCCGAATTTGATTTTAATACAATATTGTGAATGCTATCTAATGCTTGCATCATGTATTGAGGTGCAGATGATAGTGAATTTGTAAAGAAATGTAGAAACAACCTCTACAAGGTTTCACAGCCAGTTGCCCCCCAGATGCACTATGGAAAAGGATGGCGATATATGCTGTTGTTAAAATGGCAGCCTATTGAGAAGCTTAGCTTCTGGTTTAAAATTGGTCAGACATGCTATCCGGGAGTCGATACAATGAGTAGCGGATTAACCGAAATCGAAGGTAATCATCGCACCGAAGTTAAGTTGCAGATGATCTTGAATTTATAATTATCAGTTTCCCATAAATATTTGAACTAATACCTAAATGGGAATATCAGTGTTAATAACAGGGTTTGGGAGTTCAAATAATAATTTGCTTTTCAGAGGTTTGCGATGTAACTTGCTTAGAAGTCAGGTCTGAGAATATTCATAATCAAAATCTAATAAGATGAAAAAAGTTATTACTATTTTCTGCTTAATCTGTTTGAGCAAATTTTTATTGTTTTCACAAGCTCCCGAGATTGAATGGCAGAAATCATTTGGAGGCGATAGTATTGAA
>CAYMQP010000135.1:0-10006 GCA_964392505.1 uncultured Bacteroidales bacterium | reverse complement strand
CTATTAATGTGCGATGCGAATTCATGACGGCCATTCATCCATAAGGCTGGTCCTCCGCGTAATTCCCTGGTTTCGAACGAAGGAAGATAAGCATTCCAGTTAAATTGCCATCCCCAGAGGTTATGAAACTGGTTTTCCACGTTAATACCAGCTGCTGCATAGACCAGTTCGCCACCAAAACTAACTGAAGCTGCCTGAAAGATCGATATTACATAATTTCTGCTATATTTTTTCGGATCGTTTTCCAAATATTTCAGCTCGGTGGTTTGTCCTACAATATCAGCCTGACGTAAATAACCGATATCATTCAGGTCGAAGCCAGGCGAACGCCATTTGAGTTTCTCCTGAAAGCGCCATTTTCCCCCTTTTTTACCTCCGAGCAATTGGCCTCCGGTACCTGTCAAAGTAGTCAAGGCTGTATCGTAACGGCCTTGAAGATATTGTGCGTCGGGGCGCTGATATAAGTGGACATTCGATTCCTGGATGTTCTGTATTCCATCAGCACTACCCGATAAATGCGAGAGTAAAAATTTACCGCTAATAAAGTAGGTTTTATCCTTGAAATTTTGCTCGCAATCAATACCACCATTAAAGGCATTGAAATGCGCAAGCGATTCTATTCTGTCATCAGGCGATATTCTTGAAGTAGCAGTAAATATCCCCCCGACTATGGTATTGGCATTATTCTTTTCTTGCATCACCCTTGCCACAACGAAGTTTGAATAGGGGTGTATAAGCGTATCGTGATGCTCACTGTCAGGGAAATAAACTGATGCATATTCTGCGGAAGTAACACTTTCCATGATTCCGATTGATAAGCCACCTAAAGTTTTGCCGGTTATTTTCGCAGCGCTCAGAATGGTAGTATTTTCGGGTGAATGAATATAATGATCTCCATCTATTTCAGGGATATAGGCCGGAGCCTGCCCGATGCGTCGTGAATAGTATAACCTGTCCTGATCGAGAGTGAAATCAAAAATCTCGTTGCCTTCGAGAAAAAAGGGTCGTTTTTCTTCGTAAAAAGTTTCAAAAGCGGTTAGATTCAGCACAGACGGATCAGCTTCAACCTGACCGAAGTCGGGATTGATAGTGGCATCGAGTGTGAAATTGGAAGAAAGGCCAATTTTAGTGTCAAACCCCAGATTGGGAAATACCAGCTTTGTTTTGCCGTAAGGATTACGATCGTCCTTGGGTTGTGGACTGTATTTTAATAAACCATAGGGTAAAAATTCAATTTGCCGGGAAGTGCGAATATTTTTTATACCCTTAAGTTCACCAAATAAATAGACCATAGCCGGAGCATTGATAGGAATAAGCTTCCATTGACTTTCCTCACTTTTCCGGTCGAGCCATCGCCATACATGCATGCCCCAGATTTGTTCTTCTTTATTAGCATACCGAAGCTGACTGAAGGGTATTTGCATTTCGGCCGTCCATGCCGAATCTTCTATTCCTGTTTTACCGGCCCATACAGCATTCCAATTCAGATCGAATTCAAAATTGCCCTTATGCTTCAGGTCGATCTTTTGACCTACCGAGGTTAGGTTAAACTCAAATGCGGTTTTATTGTCGTTATAACTGTCAATGGCTATACCAGTAACATCGCCTGTAAAAGCATCGCGACTCCCGAATATGCGACGTATTTTATCCGGCTCACCGTCGTAACAACGAATGGCCACAAACAAATAACTGTAATTATAAAGGATTTTTACTTCCGATGGAAAACTTGCTGGCTGACCCTCTAAGGGTTGTTGCTGAATAAAACCGGATGCCCACATTCCTTCCCTCCAGCAGGGATCATCCAAAATGCCATCGATACGGGGTACCTGTTCAGTTCTTGTGGCCGTATAAGTTCTCGAAGCAATTTGAAGGGTATCGTTGCTGCCAAGTAGGTATACATAAGAATATAAAAAAACAATCAAGAGTAAATGGCTATACTTCATATAAAAAACTTGGTAGCACGCTATAATAACAAAATTAAGCGTAAGTACATATGATTAAATAACGTACTTGTAAAAATAATGCATCAATTTAAAGATGCACTACAACAAAGTTACATCATACTGATCTTGTAGAAGTCTTAGTATCGGAATGTCAATCTTTTAAGCGAATCAGATGATACGTAAGTTTTTCCAGGTTAAATTTTATATTTAATACGCTGTATGTAGTTATCTCTCCACCTTTCCCGGATATAAAGCCAGATAAAAAACGAAAATGAGATAAACCATTCTGAAAAATGAGGCAACAAAGACTACTTTATTTCCAATATAATAACCGAAAGCCATTAAATATTCTGGTCCTTTATGACCAAGTATACCGTTAACTAATGTATTTAGTAAAACACGGTGTGTAATTATATACAGGATAGAAAACAAAAAAAGCAACAACACCCAAACATCTTTGACTCCCAAATGATGAAATCGCTTGATATTAATAGCTAAGAAACTTACTATGCCAAAAGAGGTAAAGATTATAAGGAAAATGTAAAAAATTACAGGATAAGAACCAGCAAGATTATTGATTGATAAAGCGGCAGCAGACAATGAGAAATTGCTGGTTAAAAATAATATCACAATTGGTATACCAAATATTCCTACAAGGATAAGCTGCACAAAAAATTGAGCGTATGCGTAATTAATCCTGGAAGATGCTCCTTTAAAACTGAAAAAATGCCAGAATAGTGATTTACTGTTTAATATATCTTCCCCCTTTAATACAGGTGAATCAATCGGTTTCCCTTTTTTTAACAGTAAGAACAGTAATGATATGAAAGTGAGTAAGCCGATTATTGAAAATATCAAATTATCAATGAGTACCAGTTTCGAGGAATTAAATATTTTCATGATCTCAATATAATGAAGATTTTCGACTGACAGTAACAATGGGTAGTAACGTGAAATCAGGAAATTTATATAATTCAATCCGGCATACATATATATCGTAAACAATATAGTTACAAGAATAGTAAGCAATTTACCCGCATTCATATTTTGCATCCGGCTCTTGATCAGGTCGAACATAAAATAAGCACATATTATTATAATTATGCCCGGATTACCAATTATCCGGGATATCAGGAACAATAATGTCATTCGCAATAAGAGCAGCGTGAAGAATTCCAACCGGCCAACTTCATTTTCAAGTTTCAGGATGTTTCTGAACAACCTATCGGCGCTGATTATTCGGATGATGGTTTGCAGTTTTTTCATGGTAAAATTTTTATCAAAAATATACTTACTTTATTACTTTGAAGTGTAACATGTAATTTAAGTAATTATTTAAAGCTATATTGAAAGAAAGGATTTTAATGCCTGAATTTTACATAAAGGCTTGATTATTAAAAGAAAACCACGTAGTATTAATTGGTTCATTTTGTAATCCTGATACCCTATTGTTTATTCGCTGACAATTATTATGGGATAAATCTTATATACTACAATTTATAAATGATTGAAAAATACTACATTTGTATCCAAATAAATCAAAGCGGTTGAATTATCTGAAAAGGAATATTGTCGATACTAAATTGCACCGAATTATTCGCGTGGCAGTGATTATATATTCCTTACTATCAACCGCAGGGAAATAGAATAATAATATAACAATAATAGCATAACCCCTGTGGAGTAATCTTCAGGGGTTTTTTCTTTTAAACAGAAATATGAAGTAAGCATAAATACAAAACCCAAAATGTGTTTGCCCTGTTTGCTGAGAGGCAGGAAACAGTCAGGTATCTGGAGGACTTTGAACTATAAATTTTAACCTAAATAGTATACAACCATGAAAACAACAAGTACAACTACTGAATCTTTATTAGAACACGATCAGCTGTTCGCCGATCGGATTACTGATGTTCCCCGTTCGTTTATCCGTGAAATATTAAAGGTGGCTATCAGTCCCGATATTCTTTCTTTTGCCGGAGGTTTGCCCAATCGTAATCTTTTCCCTGTTGAAGAGCTGAAACGTTCTACAGAAAAAGTGTTTGATACCATGGGAAGAGATGCCCTGCAATACAGTAATTCGGAAGGATATTTGCCACTGCGTGAATATATTAGTCATTACTATTCGGTTAAGCATGGTATTTCCGTTCAGGCAGAAAATATTTTGATTACTTCCGGATCGCAGCAGGGGCTCGATTTATTAGGGAAAGTACTTGTTAACTATGGTGACGAAATAATTATTGAGGAACCCGGATACCTTGGAGCCATTCAGGCACTATCGCTTTATCGACCAAAATTCAGGCCGGTTCCGTTACTTGGAAATGGTATTGATACCGTTGAGTTAAGTAAGGTTTTTATGGCTAGTAATCCAAAGTTAATGTATGTTGTACCGGAATTTCAGAATCCTTCAGGTGTTAGCTATTCGCAAGAAATACGCGAAGAGGTGGTTGATATAATTAAAAATAAACGCTGTTTTATTATAGAAGATAATCCTTATATCGATTTGCGTTTTGAAGGAAAAGGATCGAATAGTTTTTATACCTGTCTTCCCGAAAAGACTATTTTACTGGGTACTTTCTCGAAAACCACCGTACCGGGATTTCGCCTTGGATGGATAGTGGCCCGGGATAATCTAATGGAAAAATTGATTGTCGCCAAGCAAGCTGCCGATTTACATACCAGTATTTTTACTCAGATGTTGCTGTGTAAATATTTATCTGATTATGACAACGATTCCCATATACGAAAAATAATAGGTGTATATAGCCGCCAGCGCGATGCAATGGTAAAAGCAATCGAAAATTTTTTTCCGGCTGAGATTGAATTTACCCGACCCAAGGGTGGTATGTTCCTATGGGTAACCCTTCCAGGGAATATGTCGTCGATGGAATTGTTCAATATTGCAATAAAAAAGAAAGTAGCCTTTGTACCGGGAAATCCATTTTACACCGACGGAAGAGAAACCTATTCAACTTTGCGACTGAACTTTTCCTGTTCCGATGAATCAACTATTAACGAAGGCATATATCGGCTGGCGAACTCAATTAAGAAATTAATTATTTGATTAACAATCAATAATTATTTGAAGAATTGAGTATTAGCTGGAGGCAGTATTGATTAGCATCCGAATCTCATTCATTTTTTTGTGCCTTTCCATAGAAAAGGTATTGTCATTATTATCGAGCCACTCATAAAGTTGCAGAGCACTTTCTAATAATTGTATTCTTTGTTCTGTTTGTTGCCTTGCTTTTGCATTAATCACGAGTATTTCGGCTAATAAATCAAGGTTTGTTTTGTGAACGCCCTTTTGCTGTATAATCAATTCTGTTGTTTCATCAATTGGAGTGTTCAATATTTGTTCTATCGATAAATCCAACTGCTCCTTTAAAACTTCATCGGTAGTTTGCTGAATCTCGACTTCCTTAATATCCTTCAAACCCAGTAATCGACGTATTAACGTAACAAAAGCCTGAGTCATTAATTCAATTTGTCGGAGCAGATAATCGCGTTGTTCCATATATAATATTATATTTCCTAAATAGATAATTTAGTAAACTTTCACAGCAGTAATTTTGTTAAGTCAACTAAGATAAATTAAAACATGATAATATCGGATATTGAGGGAACTTTTACATTATGGAATGGTGTCGCTATGCCCTATTTTGGATTGGGAGTTTTTGAATCGGCCGAAGGCAAGGAAACAATTGATGCTGTTCACTGGGCATTGGAAGCAGGTTATCGGCATATCGATACTGCTTCGATGTACATGAATGAGCGCAGTGTTGGTGAGGCTGTTAAAACGAGTGGAATTAAGCGGGAAGATATTTTTATTACAACAAAAGTCTGGAATAATGAGCAGGGTTTGCAAAATACACTTAATGCATTTTACAGGAGTCTTAATAGATTGCAGATGGATTATGTCGATTTATACCTGGTTCACTGGCCTGTGAGAGGTAAGTTTGTTGAAACCTGGGAGGCGCTGGAAGAGTTATATGGTAAAAAGCTAGTTAGGGCTATCGGGGTCAGTAATTTCCTGCAACATCATATTCAGGAATTACTCGATAGAAAAAGAACGTTGCCCATGGTCAACCAGGTGGAATTTCATCCTTTACTGGTGCAGCCCTCTTTATTGGAATATTGTCATGATAATACAATTCAGGTTGAAGCCTGGTCGCCAATACTTAAGGGAGCTGTAAATGATTTTCCGCTGCTGATTGAAATAGGTAAGAAATACAGTAAGACGCCTGTTCAGGTAACTTTAAGATGGGATTTGCAGAAGGATGTAATTACTATCCCAAAATCTGTCAGGAAGAAACGAATTAATTCAAATGCCGATATTTTTGATTTTTCACTTTCGGAGGAAGAGATTCGGAAAATCGATTCGCTCGATCGAAATCAGCGCATTGGAGATGACCCGGATAACTTTGATTTTTAATAGTTCACACTGAATTTGGTTTGGAAATTTAAGTATTATTGATGGATTTTGCAGGGAGGACCATATTTTTTTAATTGACTCATTTTTAGTGCCTTATCATAACGCGCCTTATTTTCTGTAAAAGTACATCCTTATGAATTGGTTTGGCAATATAATCGTTACAGCCGGCTTCAAGAGCACGTTTACTGTCGTTCGAAAGAGCATAGGCTGTTTGGGCAATGATGGGTAATTCGGGGCGTTTTTGTTTTATGATTTTGGTTGCCTCAAACCCGTTCATAATAGGCATTTTAATATCCATAAGCACCATATCTATTTTGGGATCGAGAGTAGCCAGTTTAACCGTATCTTCTCCATTCAGAGTACGGAGTATTTTTATGTTGTGAGGTTTCAAAATTTCTTTAAGATATATATAGCTTGTTTCATCATCTTCCGCAATGAGGATTGTTAAATTCGAAATAACCTGATCTTTTGGAGCTTTGAGGATTTCATCTTCTGAGGTACTTTCGTCGAAAAAATTATAAGGTATGGTAAAGTAAAATGTTGCGCCTTTACCATATTCCGATTCAACCCATATTTTCCCGCCCAGCATCTCAATGTAAGCTCTTGAAATGGATAATCCAAGCCCCGATCCTTCAAGAGCTTTGTCTTTGTCCACTTCGCCCTGAAGAAATCGTTCAAAGATTTTTTGATGGTACTCTTTACGAACTCCTATACCTGTATCCTGAACATAGAATTGTGCAAAATTATTTTCGATCCTATATCCAAGTATAATACCACCTGTATCGGTATATTTCAAGGCATTTTTAATAAGATTCGACAGCACTTGGTTAAGCTTGGTTTCGTCGGTTATTACGATACTTCTATGATCGGTAAGTTCTTTCTTAACAGAAAGATTAAGACCCTTTTTACGAGCTTCGGGCAGGAAGAATTCATAAAGGTTATCGAGTAATTTATTTATTGAAGCAGGAGCTAACGCAATTTCAACTTGTCCGGCTTCAATTTTGGATATATCAATTAAATCGTTAATAATATTCAGCATTCGCTCGCCGCTTTGCTGAATGATATCGATGTATTTTGAATGTTCTGTGCTGGTAAGATCTGGAGTCTTCAGCAATTCCGTGAAACCTATAATGCCGTTCATGGGGGTTCTGATTTCATGACTCATGTTGGCCAGAAATGCTGTTTTCAGTTTATCGCTTTCTTCGGCTTTTTGCTTTGCTTTTTGTAACTCTTCTTCTGATTTCTTGCGTTCTGTAATATCTCGATCTGCTCCTCTGAACCCTATATGATTGCCAGATATATCAAAGATGGCATCTGCGTTGCTTTCAAGATATCTGATTGAACCATCCTTATGTCGCCACCGGATAATCCAGTTTCTCCATCCACTTTTTGACTTTATATGCTCAGAATATTTCTTCTTAACAATTTCAATATCCTGACTATGCATAAAATCGAATGCGTTAGTATTTATGAATTCTTCTAATTTATATCCCAGAATAGATTCAATAGCCTGATTGCTAAAGATATGTTTTCCATGGAGGTCTGTTTCCCATATCCATTCCGATGTGGCCTCAACAATTGACCTATATTTTTTTTCACTTTCCTCGATCTTCTTTTTAGTTATGGCTAATTCTTTATTAATATTCTGAATTTTATTAAGCGTACTTGATAGTTCCTTATTTTGGATTTTATATTCTTTGTTTAGCACTTCGTATTCGGCTATTTGTTTTTGCAGGGCATCTTCCACTTTTTTCTGATTGGTAATATCCTGAACCTGTCCTATATATCCTAATATATTGGAATTATTATCGCGTATCGGTGAAATTGAAACACTTGTGAAGATTTTACCAGATCTGGATGTTGGGTAAAGGTTATGCTTTTTAACCAATTCGAAGTCGAACTCTGAAATGTAAGTAATTTGTTTTCCTTTTTTTAGTTCAGCAAACAATTCCGGTGAAATATTCGGATCTTCTAAAAGTTTAAATCCTACAACTCGCTGATCATCCGCAATGCCAAATATCCGACAAGCTGCCTGGTTTATTTCAATACAGTTACCTTCTTTATCGTAGTAACCAATACCAATGGGCGATTGATTAAATATATTCTGGAATCTTTCCACATTTTCTTTGATCAGCGCTTCGGCCCTTTTACGTTCTGTAATATCCTTGGTAAAAGAGAATGAAATTTTTTTACCCTCAAATTCAACAGCATTTACAGTAACTTCAACAGGAAATACGGTACCGTCTTTTCGTTTATGAAGAGTTTCAATAGTTCGATTTCTTTCTTCGAAAGTTAGCTTACGATGTTTTTGCCATCGTTCTTTATCGAATGTAGGATTGAAATCGGTTACATTTAACTTCAGCATTTCTTCCATTGAGTAACCTAGGCTTTTGCATGCCTGTTCGTTAGCGTAATATACATTTCCTTCATTATTCAGCTGCATTACGGCTATTTGTGAATGATCGATGCCAAATTGGGTAAGTTTCAACCGGTCCTCCGCCAGCTTTTGTGCAGTAATATCGCGGTAGTTTATAATAATGGCTGCTATGTTTCGATCGTGAAGTCTGTTGATAGCCGTACCTTCTGCCCACCAGATAGTGCCATCTTTGCGAACGCCACGAAACCTTGTACTTACTAATCCGCTTTTTTTTTCTGTCACAATTGTTAGAAGCTTCTTTATTTTGTTTTGGTCTTCTTCGTAAATGGTTTCAAGGGCACTTCTTCCAATCCTTTCTTCGGCAGTATAACCAGTAAGTTTAAATGCTGATGGACTTTCATATAGTATTTCGCCATTTGTTCCTATAAGCGCTATTGCTTCTGCGCTATGTTCAATCATACTCCGAAATTTCTTCTCACTCTCCTGAATTGCGGTCTCAATTTTTTTGCGTTCGGTTATATCCCTGGCAAATCCGAGGATATGTTTTTCCCCTTTAAATTCAATAGCACTAATACTGATTTCTACTGGAAACTTCGTTTTATCTTTCCTGATATGTTTACTCTCGAATTGAATAGAAGAACCTATTTTTATAGTGTTCCAAAGTTCCTGACACTTTTTTAGAGTAGGGTAGTAACTGTCTAGTTCCATTACCTTCAAATAAAGTAGCTCGTCGTATGTGTAACCAAGCGATTTAGTGGCCTGTTGATTTACATTAACTATATGTCCCTGCATATCGGATACGAAAACGGCATCGGCTGCCTGTTCTATAAGCGTATGGAAAAGTTCTTCCTTTTTGCTAAGTTCTTTTTCGGTTTGTTTACGTTCTGTGATATCGCGTACAACTGACAGAGTATAAGGTTTATCTTTGATTGTGATGATACGGGAACTGATCTCTACAGGAAATACTTCACCTGACTTTGTGATATTATTGACTTCAAATACCAGATTACCATTAGTAACCATCTTAGACTTTCGGTTGGCACTAATACGATCTTTAATATCGTTTTTATCGGTAATATCTTCAACTGTAAGCTTAAGAAATTCTTCCCGTATATAGCCATAGCGTTCACACGCTATTTCATTAACCTCAATGAATTTGCCAAATCCTTTTTCTTTATAAGGATGAAGAAATATGGCATCATTCTGGCTATTTAAAAGGAATCGGTATTTTTGTTCACTTTCGCGTAATTTCTG
>CAYMQP010000134.1:0-10077 GCA_964392505.1 uncultured Bacteroidales bacterium | reverse complement strand
TCCCGAGGGTGACATAAGCTTTTTCCTTTTTATCTAACATATATAGGTCCATAACAGCTACTAGCATCGTTTGCATCGGTATCGTAGCACCGACATAGGGTAGAAAATCGGCAACACCGAGCCAGTCCTTACCCCAGAGAATAAGAGTGATAGGCTTCGCCAGAAGGACTAACGGAATCTCGATAATAATATTGATAAAATTAATAACTCCAAGAATATCCAAGAAATGCGAGCGGTAATCTTCTCCTTTTGATTTTGCTTCTGTTAGGCTGGGAAATAATACCGGCCCCAATGTGGTGTTTATGAGCCGGCGGGCCATATAAATGAATTTATAAGCCCGGTCGTATAAACCTAAGCTTACTTCGCCATAAAATTTACCAATGGCAAAATTGTCGGCATTACGAGCAAAATAGTTGACTAAATTGAAAATGGAAATATTTTGTAACAGGCTTCTCACTTTCCTTAAACCAAGAAGAACAAATTTCCAGCTATATAAATGAATTCCAAATTTTACCTTAAGGTCTAGTAATATTTGTCTGTAAATGGGTCGAATGACCAAGGGAATTATCAGTGACCAGTATGAACAACCAAGAACAGCCATTACTATCATTGTGGCAATTGTAATGATTACAACAATGAAATTTATAAAGCCTATGTATTTAAATTCCAGTTTTTTCTGGAGTATTGCAAGGGGTACAATATTAATGGAGTTGGTAATAAACTGAAGCGAAATGACAATGGTGGGCCAGAACAGTGCAGGTTTATTGTAGATCAATGTAATAGGGTATGCTAAAAGGCATAATACCAAACACAGGAAAATACCGATCCATACAGTAAGATTAAAAATAACTTTCTGAAAAGTATAACCATAATCGCTTCGAATAACCGCATGTGTAAGGCCGGTATTGGAAAAAAGAATAATAAATCCGCTGAATACGTTAATCAATGCAACAAACCCGTATTCATCCGGTCCCAGGAAACGTGAAAGTATAATAGTGGATAACAGCGTATCGAAGAACCAGGACAAATAACTGTATCCGCTGAAGATGGCTACATTCTTGAAAAAATTCCTTTTGAATCCCACTATTTTAAGTATTTGTTAATGGATTAATTTCTGTTAGACTGGATGTCTATTCAATTTTAGTACTTTAATGTCTTTATTCCCAACAGCTTTTTAAAGATCCGAATACCCAGTTTTGATAATTTGTTACAAATCAGTATCCCTCCCAGATATTCATGGATTTTAAATTTTCGGACTATATATTTTTTATGCCAGCGGATACTGTCCCAGTCAAAAGTAATTGCCTTATAAATCAAAAAGTAAGCATATTCTAACCGGGCTTTTCTATATAATTTATTAAGCTTGCGATCATTTCCTTTATAAATCCATAAAACCTTTTCATTGAACTGAAGTATAGTATTATACCTGTATACCTCTGTTGTTGTATGCGCTTTTGGATGTCGCCGGGTATAACTCAGTACCTGAAATACAAAACCTACATCTGAAATATTCATCATCTCGTACTCAAGCTCCGTATCCTCATGGTAAGTTGTTTCATCAAATACTATGGGATATCGTGGAATTTTCTTCATATGCTCACGTGAGAACATCACGGTAGAATTGGAACCGGATATATCAAGGATCCGGGTAAGTTGACCGTACAGGATTTCTTTTCCATCGAATACATTTCCGTCCCATATGTCTAAGCCGTACATTTCAACTCTTTTGTCGGTTAACCGGTAAGAAGAACAAATTCCGACAGAGGGATTTTCTTCCATCACCTTAACCATTTTTTCAATGCTTTCCGGAAAAAGCCAGTCATCTGCTCCTAAAATTTTTAAATATTTAGAAGAAGGATCAGCTTTACTGCAGGCAACATTCCAATTGGGTGTCATACGTAAAAATTTCTCATTGGAAAACAACTTGAAGCGTTTATCCTTTTTAATGTATTTTTGTGCAGTTTCAAGGGTATCATCTTCGCTGCAGTTATTATTTATTATGCACTCCCAATTTTGATAAGTCTGGTTTAAGATACTTTCAAGGCATTTATCAAAATATTCACCGCCATTATAAACGGGTATAATAACGCTTACAAGGGGTACATTTTTAGTTAAAGGTTTATCAGACATATATATTTTGTATTGATATTAGAAAAATTATTACTTATTAATATTAATTACTTCAAATATTCTTTTAATATAAATACTTTCTTAAACAGGAATCAGATTTAAGATACTCCAATGTTTGTGAATAAGCTATAGTAATTCCTTTTTCATTCCAGTGACTATCGGTGTGATAATATAATAATGTATCACTGGTCATAAAATCATCATAGACATTTACATAATGAACACCGCGTTTGTTCAATCCTTCATAAAGTTGTGGTAAAAAATTATTATAAGGATCATTATTAAGGTATTTGTGGTATAAAGTATATTTTGCCGGTAGTGGCAGGTATATAACGCAAATATTATATTTTTTCTTTAGCTGCTGGGCCAGATTGGCCATATTATCGCAAATACTGTCCATTTCAGCTTTTGAGTGGTGATAATAAAAACTAGTTTTATTTTCGTCTATCTGGTCGTAATAAAACAACCAGGAATTATCTCCATCATTCAGGTATTTAGGTGTCATTTTGGAGATATATCCGAAAAGATCGAATTTAATCGTCGAAATGACAGAATAGAAATATGTAGTCAGGAAGCTTCTTTTTAACATAACATCGTATAGTTCTTCACTTCGTGGATAAAAAATTTTCTCTATGATATATTCAAATGAATTTTTTAACCTGGAGGAATTTTCTTTAACCGCTTGAGGTTCAATATGCTCGTTGTCAAATGTGATTGGAATATATCGTTCGACCCTCTCAAAAATCATAAGCTTAGGTTTCATACCTGAATAATGAGTTGCCGCCAGATAATCCAGAGGGTGATCATTATTAACATAGTGTACTTTTTTATGAAAATCATCGGCCAGTCGCTCAGGAAACTGTTTATGTCGTGAAAATTTAAAGAAACTATCTCCGAAAGTCAGTATATCACAACTATTTACAGTGGCTTGTTTTTCGGAGTATTCAAATTTACGCTTTGCCGGTGGCAGCCCTTTTTCCCTGAAATGAAGTATATGACTGAAGTAGTAAAGTTCTCCATATTTGGTTTTATCCCAGTAGTTATTAACTACTTTTTCGGTTAAAACACCATTAAACATAGACTCAAACCTTATAGATATAAAGGCATACAGGCAAATTATCCCTGAAATATATATCATGTATTTCAATACTGTTTTATTCATAATAATTATTAGAATTGAAAATATATAAATTCTTGTTGGGCTCCTGATTTAGCAAATATTATTATTATCAGTAATAAATATAAAATCCAATTAATAATTCGATAATTAGTTAATGCTTCCAGCGCATGTTTTTTTCTTCTTTGAATCCATTCAAAGGTTAAGAATAGTATGATATAGATGAAAAAGCTTTTATTGATACTCGGCATGGAAAATAACGATTTGTTCAATATACCCGCAATATATTCAAAAGCACTTCCTATGCTTTCCGATCTAAAGAAAATCCATCCAACTACAGTTAGTAAGAATGTTGAACATATTTGAAACAATTCCTTTATGGTAGGAAGGGCTCTTTTTTCTGCTACAATATCGAGGTTCTTCCTATTCTTTTTTAATAGTAGTAATGGTAAAAAATAAACTGCATTAACGAATCCCCATGCGATGAATGTCCAATTAGCGCCGTGCCAGAAACCACTAATAAGAAAGATAATAAATGTATTTCTTATTTTCATCCAGTTACTACCTCTACTGCCTCCTAAGGGTATATATACATAATCTCGAAACCAAGTTGTTAGTGAAATGTGCCACCTTCTCCAGAATTCTGCAATATCCCTTGAGAAATAAGGGAAAGCAAAGTTTTGCATTATTGAAAAGCCAAATAATCTTGCCGAGCCGATCGCTATATCGGAATAGCCAGAAAAATCTCCATAAATCTGAAAAGCAAAGAATACAGCTCCTAACAACAGATCACTGCCTGATAAATTCTGATAGTTGCCGAAAACTTGATTAACAATAATAGCACAATTATCAGCGATCACAATTTTTTTAAATAATCCCCAAAGGATTTGTCTTAATCCATCCTTTGCTTTATTAAAATCAAGTTCTCTGTTGTTAAGAAATTGAGGCAGTAAATTTCTTGCTCTTTCAATAGGCCCGGCAACTAATTGAGGGAAAAAACTCACATAGGCAAAAAAGGAAACAATATCCCGTGTGGGAGTCATTTTGTATCTATAGATATCTATTGAATAGCTTAATGTTTGGAATGTATAGAAACTTATACCTACTGGTAAAACCAGGTTAAGCGTTCTGGTACTTATTTCTATTCCCAAAAACGTAAATGCAGTACTGAAACTATCTATAAAGAAATTGAAATACTTGAAAAAACCTAACATTCCTATATTGAAGCCAATACTCAGAATTAGTAGTATTCTTCTGATTCTAGTCGATTTATGTTTATAAAGTTGTAATCCAACAATATAATCAATCAAAGAGCTAAGAAATATTAAAGAAAGAAATCTCCAGTCCCACCACCCGTAAAAAACATAACTTGCGATAAGTAAGAAAACATTTTGCAAATTTCTCTTCTTGTGTAATATGAGCCAATATATTAAGAAGACAACAGGAAGAAAAACTAAAAATTCTATTGAATTGAAAAGCATAACTTTCTTTCTTAGATAGAATTATTTTTTATAATCATTAATAGGATAATTTTTAAAATATATTCTTTGTTGTAATTGATTAACTAAGTTTTGCGTTCTTATATCTATTCCTTTTTTATTTAAATGATATTCCGTATTAAAAAATAAATCATCTTTCATTATTCCATCCTGCATGGATGAAAGAAAAGGAATGCTTAATTTATCATGTAATTTCTCATCCAACTGTTGCAATGCCTTTTGGTTTCTGATATATGCTGAATATTCATAGGCAGGGTAATAAAAGAAAAGTGTTATATTTCTTTTTTTAAGCTCCCGATAATAATCCTGAAGGAAATCAATTGCATCCTCGTTTATTTTTCCACTGTATTCATTTATCGAAAATGATACCTTTCCCATATTATAATGGGCAATAACATCACCATACTCATTGAATGAACTTCTGTTGTATACTCCAATCTCTTTATTTTCATTCGGTTTTAATGAGTTAATCAAAGCTTTAGGAAAATAATATATTTTTTCAGCAGCATATTTTGGTAAATATTTTATTAAATGCATCCATTGTTTAAAATCAATTAGTTTTTTTAAGTCGGGATTGACATCAAAAAGAATATATAAGAGTTCATCAGAGCCATAAAATATATTTTCATCATTAATAAAAAAGTGCGCGTATTCAGGACATATTATTATAATATCATTAGGTTTCAAGAATTTCATTACATCCAAACATATGAATCTGAGGCCTAATCCAGCATGAAGCCCCATATTTATTACAGGAAGCTTTAAAGAATCTCCCATTATTTTACTATTAATACCAAAACTTAAATTTGATCCGCCTATTAGAATAATTCGAGGTGATTTTTCCTTATTGAGGTATGCATGTTTATCTGGTAAAGCATAGTATAAAGAGTCTCTGATGCTTAAATTCGGTATAAAAAAGATCGAACAAACCAACAAGGTTGAGAGAACTATACAAAAAAAAGCAAACTGTAATATAAATTTTTTCATGGATATCAAAATTGAAAATATAAAAAGTCAATATCTTCCCATTTTCCAAGGATGAAAATTGTAAGAATTATTCCAATTAAAAGAATCCATTTGAACGATCTTGGAATAGTCTGTAATTTATTCCAAAGCCCATAACCTTCTTCTAAAATTTCAACTAATAATAAAAATACAATGGTAGTTATTGCAACATAGAAATCGAATGAAAAATAGAAAAGATTAAGATTGCCACTTGGAATAAATTCAAAGAGTCTTTTTATGATTACAACAGCGTCGGATATTGAGTTCGCCCTAAAAAATATCCATGCAAACCAGGACAGTAAAACAGTGATTATAACCTGCATAGCGTGATCAATTCCCGGGTATTTAGTTATACCTATTTGCTTGCTGAACAATCGTCTGATATTACGTGTCCATATGGCAAAAATCATATAAAATCCGTGTAAGGCTCCCCAAATAACAAAAGTCCAGTTGGCGCCATGCCATAAGCCACTGATGAGAAAGGTAATAAATAGATTAAAATACCATCTGACTTTTAATACCCGATTACCGCCAAGCGGTATGTAAAGGTAATCTCGAAACCAGGTTGAAAGCGAAATATGCCAACGCTGCCAGAATTCCCTGATATTTCGAGCGAAATAGGGACGATTAAAGTTTTTCATAAGAGAAAATCCCATAATTTTTGCTGTTCCGATAGCTATATCGGAGTAACCCGAAAAATCGCAGTAAATTTGAATAGCGAAAAAAATGGTAGCAAGTAGTAAATGCATACTCCCGTGACTGGCCGGATCGCCATAAACAAGATTAACATATTCCGATAATCGATCGGCAATAACCACTTTTTTAAAAAAACCCCAGAGCATCATGTAGATACCATCCCGTATTCTGGAATAATTAAATTCATGTTTCTCGAAAAATTGAGGTAAAAGGTTGGTTGATCTTTCAATTGGACCTGCAACTAATTGTGGAAAAAACGAAACATATAACGCAAAAATACCAAAATGATATTCCGGAGATTTTTGTTTTTTATATACGTCAATAGTATAACTCAGCGTTTGAAATGTATAAAAAGAAATACCAACCGGTAGCAGAACATTATAGTACGGTATTCTATAAAATATATTGAAAGCTTCAAATAACCTATTAACTGAATTTCCAAAGAAATTGAAATATTTATAGAAGAATAAAATGCCAAGACTTGTCACTAAACCCGCTATTAGATAAGTTAATCTGATAAGTCCGGATTTTGATCTGGCAATTCCGATTCCAGCCACATAATTTATAACCGTTGTCGATACTATCAGAACTACGTAGGTAACGTTCCAGCACATGTAAAAGTAATAACTGGCCATTAATAGCATTACCCATCTGAAACGATGCGGTAAAGCAAAATACAGAGCAACAACGATAGGGAAAAATACGAGGAACTCGAGAGAATTAAAAAGCATCTTTAACTATTTGTAAACTGTAAATAATTGATTTTTTTAAATCAATATCAGCAATTCTTGCAGATATCTTCTCTGGGAAAATTTGATTCACAATTCCTCTAATTAATGCTTTTTATTCTATAATAAATTTACCTGTAAATATACTATTGTCGAGTATAATTGATAGAAAATATAAGCCGGGATTGATTTCGGAGACGTCAATTATGATAATCTTTTCACCTCCGTTAAGCTGTATTTTTTTCATCAACTTACCCTGGTAATCAAATAATTCAATTTGCGATTTCTCTTTAATCGATCCTAATTCAATGTTGATGTAATCTCTGGAAGGATTGGGATATATATTTAGGATTTGTGATCCGGAGGGAATGCTAACTATACCGCTTGCTCTTTGTACAACGATGGTGAATGTTTGATACTCAGTACGTTTTCCGTCCGTAAGTTCTAACACCACGGGAAATTCCTGATTCAATTCCCCATTTGAAGGAACTCCTATTAATGTATTGGTTTCTGATATGTAATTTAGCCAATCAGGCTTTGTTATAACAGTAAGGGTTGGTTCGTCGTCCTCATCTATATCAAAAAATGTAATCTCATAAAGATAGGTTGAATCAATAAAAGCAAGAATATCAGGATCTGATGTAAATTCAGGAGGGTCATCGTTATTTGAAACATAAATCGTGAATTCCTGATAGACAGTGTCACATTCATCTGTTACTCCAAGTGATACATCATAAAAATTATTGGCATTATCCCACTGGGGTATTCCCGATAAGGTGTGGGTTATTCCATCGAAACTGGTCCATATAGGTATTATATCAGCAAAGTATATTACGGTATCACCGGCATTTGGGTCACTTGCAATAATTGTGTAAGAGTAATCCTCATAATCATCAGCATTTATATTCGGATCCGATTCAATTTCGGGAGGATCGTTAACATTTATAACTGTTATAAGTAACGAAAATGTATTACTGCAGTCAAAGGGATCGCATAGTTGTATACCTACATGTAATTCACCATAAAAACCAGGTGTTGGGGTTATGGTCTGAAGGGTATAACTATAGTTAGATCCTGGTTGGACTTCAATCGATAGTTCAGGAGGAGTATTATCATTATCTTCGTAGATAAGGTCAGACAAAGTTATTTCATAACTAGTATTTTCATTCATGCTTATGGGATTCTGACCTTCAATCACAGGCGGATCGTTGATTGCATCAACAGTAAATGTTACCTCAATGGAATCGGCCTTCTTAAAAGCACCGTTTCCGGTATCAGTTACTTTTAACCAGATATTTTCAGATCCCGACCATTCGGAACTTATTGGTGCTACGTGTAATATCCTGCTACCATCAATCGAAACATTCAGGTTTGAACTGGATTGTTGCTGAAATGTCCACTGCAATAAATAATCCGGATCTTCAACATCAACCACATTATCATCCAGGTTTATATCCTCAAAACTTGTTCCTTCATCGGTATGCTGAACCGGTATGCTTGTAATTTCCGGGACTTGATTCAGATTCATTATTGCATCGAACCATTTGTAGGCCATTTTATCATATCCTGATTGATTTGGATGTAGATTATCGTACATATCGGTAGCATAATCTATACCTGCACCGGTTTCCTGATTTACCATAATAATACGATTGTCGCCCCTTGCATTTACCATGGCCTCAACATTATCATTAAAGATGGTAGTTTCGACATGGTACGTCATCCTGTTTATAATTCGCGCAACAAGGATATATACATCGGGATCATAAAATCGGATGTTGTCTAAAATATCTTCCACATCACCCGGATCGGTTGTTAATCCATTAGTTCCAATATGTAATAAAATAATATCGGCAGAATAATAATTCAAATAGGGTCCGGGGGCTTCCTGTATATGGGCATATTGATTGTAGCCAGTATTTATTAAATATGCCATCTGATCATCAGTAATACCCGGGAATCCGGCATTGTCGTCCATTTCGGGATCCTGAAAATAGTTATTACCTGAATTCTCACTTCCTACATAATCGAAATCATAACCAACAGATGAAATCAACTGGTAAAGTTTATACCGGTATGATATTTTATCTCCATCAGGTCTAGTTTCGCCCGAGTGTGAATCGAAGGTTATGGAATTACCCAGTGGCATAATAGTAACCGTCTGAGCATCAATATTTAAGATAGATATCGAGATTGCGAGGGAAAAAATAACTATATAACTTTTTCGTTTTTTCATAACATGATAACTATCGTATTTCAACTGAAAGATATTTTGCGTTTAAGATTTGCAGTTATACTTAAGAAAACCCAACATTCCGTTTATCGGAATGTTGGGTTGTTTCTATTATTTGTCTATTACAGTCATTTAACTAAAAATGAATTAATCTTTAGTGAATTTTCCTGTAATGACTTTGTTATTATAGAATATTTTGTAAATATATATTCCTTCAGGAAAATCAGATATCTCAACTTCAACTGATTTGGCAATTTCAGTTTTAATATCAGTCTTCAGATTACCAGTCATGTCGAAGAGCATAATCCTAACGTTACCTATGGAATAGAAGTCGAAATTCACAACATTATGGGTGGGATTCGGATAAACCATCACTATTAAATCCGACTCCTGATTGTCGATTGCTGACGGACCAACATTTATAGTAAAGCTTTGAGTTACATCTTCATGTCCGTCAGTTACTTTAAGAATTACAGCATTTGATCCGAGATCGTCATTACCAGGTGTACCTATAAGTGAATTAGTGACTTCATAAAAGGTCAGCCAATCAGGTGCATATTCAACCGAGAAGGTGAGTTCATCATCTTCGTCAACATCGGTAGCTGTTACCTGGTAAAAATATTCCTGTCCAACCGTTCCTGTTGTAAGAGGAGTTGATGTGAATACAGG
>CAYMQP010000133.1:1941-10119 GCA_964392505.1 uncultured Bacteroidales bacterium | reverse complement strand
ATAGATATTATGTCCCTGATGGGACATTAAATTAGTTTGCCATATTGCGGCTATGAATATTATGCCCCTGATGGGACTTTAAATTAGCTGTGCCATTGCGGCTATGGATATTATGCCCCTGATGGGACTTTAAATTAGCTGTGCCATATTGCGGCTATGGATATTATGTCTCTAATGGGACATTAAATTAGTTGTACCATATACGGCTATGGATATTATGTCCCTAACGGGACTTTAAATTAGCTGTGTCATATTGCGGCTATGGATATTATGTCCCTGATGGGACTTTAAATTAGCTGTGCCATATTGCGGCTGTTTCTGGAATAAGTATTTCAGTAGGTTTATCCATAACTTCTTAATTTTGCTACTAACATCCTTTTATTCGTATCATGCAAATTACGTCTTCCCTGTAAGAAAACAAAACCTGGGTTTGGTGAGACTTTCTGTTAGTCACAGACTAACCCTTGTCCAACGCGAAGTTGCATGCCAATACAAGTAAACCGTTATCAGGATTCACTTAGCTGGAGAAGGTTAAGGTATAGCTAGCGAAACTGGTGATAGATAGGGTAGTGGGAGCGTTCGAGATGAGATTTATCTTTGAAGAATTTGACATTCTTTAAATATATGCTAATTTTGGTACCGTGAGTACTGTAAATGAAATAAAAATAAAGAAGTTACTGGATATGCACGTGCCAGGTACGGTTTTGCTTTCTTCATGGTTGGAATCAAGAGGCATATCCTACGATTTGCAAAGGCGTTACAGGAAAAGTGGCTGGTTGGAATCAATAGGTTCAGGTGCATATAAACGACCAAAAGAAAGAATCAGCTGGGAAGGGGGCATATACGCATTACAGCATCAAAATAAGCTAGCAGTTTTTCCTGGAGCTTTAACGGCCCTTTCACTTTTAGGATATTCACATTATATCAGAACGGGTGAAGAAAGAGTATTCCTTTTTTCTCCATTATCTGTAAAACTTCCAGCATGGTTTAATAAATATGGCTGGAGTAATCCTATCAGTCATTATAAAACCTCAGTATTACCTTACCAGATAGGATATGTCAATTATGAGTTAGCAAACTTTTCCCTACAAGTATCCTGCGCTGAACGAGCAATACTTGAGTATTTATATTTAACTCCGGATAAAGCTGATTTAATGGAAGGGTTCCAGATAATTTCCGGATTAACTAATCTTCGCCCAAAAATTGTACAGGATTTACTATTACGATGTACTTCCATTAAGGTAAAGCGCCTGTTTCTATTTATGGCAGAAAAGACAAAACACCAATGGTATAATTTCATCGATAAAAAATCGATCGAATTAGGTACCGGTGATCGTAGCATTGTAAAAGAAGGAAGCTACAATTCATCCTATAAGATTACTATCCCAAAAGAGTTAGCTAATCTATGATTAATAAAAAATATAGAGCACAGGCAGATTTATTGATTCAGGTTCTTCCCTTTATTGCTGAAGAACCTGATTTTGCTATAACAGGAGGCACTGCCATCAATCTTTTTTTACGTGATATGCCAAGGCTTTCTGTTGATATTGATCTAATTTATATCAACATTGAAGACAGAGAGACAAGCCTAAAAAAAATATCAGCAGGTTTATCAAGAATAAAGAAATGCATTGACAAAAATATTCATAATATATCGGTTTCAAATGTGTCCATAGAAGGCGAAGACAGGAAGATACACATTCAGAAAGAAAATGCACAAGTAAAAGTTGAAGTAAATACTGTTACAAGAGGAATAATAAAACCAGTTCGTCTTGTCGAAATAAAAGAAAGCGTACAAAATGAATTCGGTAAATTTGCTGCCATAAACGTTGTTTCTGACGGAGAACTGTTTGGAGGGAAAATATGTGCAGCAATAGACAGACAACACCCACGGGATCTGTTTGATATAAAAATTTTATTTGAAGGTGAAGGCATAACTGATGAAATCAGAATTGGTTTTATTGTTTTTTTGCTTTCACATAACAGGCCAATTAATGAAATGTTAAATCCAAATCTTCTTGACCAGAGGTCAACTTTTTCAAGTCAATTTGAAGGTATGGCAAATATTGAATTTACATATCAAGATTTTGAAAATACAAGAATTAAATTAGTTTCAGAGATTAATAAATGTCTTACTGAGGAAGAACGAGAGTTTATTATTAACTTCAAAGATTGCAGGCCAGATTATACAAAGTTTCCAATCAAGAATCTAAAGGACCTTCCGGCTGTAAAGTGGAAATATAAAAACATAGAACAATTAAAAGCAACTGATTGGAATAAATATGAAAAGTCGCTTTTCAAATTATACGAGATTTTGTTTCCTGATTAGAACTGCAATTATTCTCTGATATTTATGAATAGAATAAGACAATATCGCTGCAAAAACGGATAGGCTTTTTATGCTTTGCAATAGACTATTAAAGCGTATTGCAGAAAAGTTTAAGGTAATACTGGAAGTAGCGTTAGCGGAGGGAATGACTTTTTGATGAATATTATATCGGAATGCTATTATAAATGTCAATAGCCTCGGGTAAACAGAAGAAACACTGCTCGACAGGGCAATTGTTTTGCGATAATCTTAAGGGTTTTAAATGACTAAGGAAAGTTATATTTTAAAATGCGTTTTGTGAGACTTTTTTATGTTAGTAGCAGACTAACCATTAAATAATGCAAAGTTGTAAACTTTACTTAATGGAGAAGTTATATATTAATATACCGTTATTAGTCTTGTTGATTTTAATTATATTTAATGCATTCAAATTTGTCAACTTTATAGAACAAACATAAAAAAAAGCCCTTACGAAATTGTTAGTAGTAATTAATATCTAAAGAAATGTTGAAACATTCCAGACACGGAAAATATGATGGTTTTCACAAAACCATCGAAAAAGAGGCTTATTTTATTGCCTTGCGAGATTCTTTTAGGAATTCCCAAGATTATTACTGGAATTTGGCGGAAAAAAAATTACTTTATGATTCAAATAGTAATGTAAATAAGCAAACAGAAATACTTAAAAAAATTAATGAGATATTCTTTAATCAGGTAGATAAAAAACAATCTAAAGAAGATATTGCTAAAGACTACCTTTTCTTTGTACGTGAAAATGAAAGATTTCTTAAGTTGGCAACTCTAAATTTTTCAAATCGTTTATCAAACATTGCATTAGCCACAACAGATTATAATTTGGATTTTATTGCAAAACGAAATATGCTTATTTCAGAAAATCCTATTGTGGGATTTTCTGGAGAATGTAATACAATTTATGAACAAGATGAAGGTGCGTTTCGTGCATACGATATCAGCACTGTTACTGCCTATCAAACGAATTGTCCTGATTTGGAACAACTTGGAAACTGGTTGATAGCTTGTGAGCCATTATTATGCGAAGGATTATTGACATATATTCCAACTTTGGTAACAGAAGATTTCGACACAAATGGAGCTATCAGGTATAGCTCAAATAATATTTCCAATGATTTAGTCTTTGATGCCGTAATTAGTAATAAGAATGTTTCTTTTCTTAATGAACCCAGTTTAAAAAAATCAAGAACTATAATGACTATCGCTAACGTAGAAATCCCGATAATTGATCAGGTTTCTACAAAGGATTGGGCTAATATAACAATAGATGAATATGATTCCTTTCTAAAATTCAAATTATTAATTAAGGAAATGCTATGTGATCTTATAATAAAAGAAAATCAATTTGATTATAACAACGCAATTGAAAAAGCTGGAATTTCTTTAGAAAAAGGCTTTAAATTGTTAGATAATGATTTACGAAAGCATAAGATTAAAAATACAGTTAATACAATAGGTGGCATTTTAGGAACAATAACTGCAAGTTTAATTGCTATTAATACTAATTTGTTTGAAAATGCCGGAAAAATAATCGGATCTTCCGGAACAATAGCTACATTATTAAATTTATTCAATCAAAATTATGATTTTAAAATCAAAGCGGAGGGTAGTGAGTATTATTATTTGTTTCTTCTGGGAAGAAAGCTAAAATGAAATACATATAAATTAAAATATTAGTGAATCATTATACTTTAAATTTTCATCAATAGTTAAATCTTTTTTTCTGTAGATTACGATTTCCCTATAATAAATCAAAATATGGGTTTGGTGAGACTTCTATCACTCAATTCGTTTTGGGATTTTTAAGAGTTTTGCAACAGTTACCCCTGTTATTAGTTGGATTTTATAAACTAAAATTAAATAAATACTTCTTCTTTCTAACACGAGTTTCACCTGCGAGAGGGGTTGAGAACACCTAGCTAACTGATTAAAACTACCTTTTTAAAGACCACAAAACTAACAAAGAGAACCGCCATCCTCTCATCAGGAGGAAATATTATTAGACGATGGTTGACATTTAATACGATCTTGAAGTTTGCGCTAAAATACAACTTTGTGTTTATTACTGAATCTTATTTACTGCTGCGAGCAGTGCGCGAATACCTCAACAGGCTTTAACATTTAAAATTGTCGATAGAAAAATATGTGACTGCAAATATTATTACTTATTCTTTTCTCTCAGCATTTTCTTTGCTTTCTGGATGTTATTACGTAAATAAGGAATAAGAGTTGAATTGGAAGGTAACCTAGATAAGTACGTTTCAGCCTCACGGAATAACTCTAGAGCAACTTCGTAATCACCCTGATTCAAAGCTAATAATCCCATGTTGTTGATTGCTCCTGCTAGTTCTTCAATATTTTCAGTTTCTTCGGCAACGCGTTTGGCTTCACTGTAAATGTCCCAGGCTTCTGAGTATTCTTCTAAATAAAGCGAGATTCCACCTAGCATTCTATAGGCCATTGCTAAATTCTTTTCTTCTATAACACGAGACTTCCGCCCCTGCAGTGATGTCAATGCCCTGACAGCAACTTGGCAGAGGGGTTTTATCTTCCGCATCTCATCTAGAAGATGTGGATTTTGTGTTTGTTCATATTCGAGTATTAGCTTCTGTGCTTTTTGAAGTGTTGAGACCGCAACTGCTCCTGCACGCAACTCACGAAAAAACTCTAATATTTTCATTATTCGATCCCATGTCAAGTTTAACTAAAGCATTGTTTGACAAAAATCAAGTCGAGTTCCTGCTATGTCTTTCCATTTTGGCTCAAAAGAATCTACATAACCTTGTCGCAATTTAGAGGAAAAACGATGGAATTGAACCTCACGACCTTCTAGGTAGGCTTCCCAACAGGCAATTGCCTCAGTCCATCGGCGTTCTGCCTCAAGTATTAGCGCAAGGTTAAAGGCCGATTCAAAGTGTTTCTTTTCCTCAAAAATCTGCTTGGCAACATCAGTCTGTCCCTTGTAGATGTGAACAACTCCAGTATTATTGTATGCCTCACCAGAATAGTCAATATGATTAAACGCATCCATGGCTTGGTCATATTTAAATTGCCTCATATAAACTACCCCCAGATTGTTCCAAGCGGTGATTATCGGACCTTTCACGATGGTTTTTGAATAAAATAATCCCTCGGGAGGATATACTATATTATTAGCCAACCAAACTCGGTAGTTCGAAATACTAGACTCAATTAAAAATTCCTTTTTATCGATTATTTCACGATAAAGCGCTTCTGCTTGATTATACTGCTTATTGCGTTGATAGCTTAATCCTAGTGCCAGTCGAACTTCAATATCGCGTGAGTCTGATGCCAGAATAGTATGAAACTTCTCAATAGCCTTCTTATACTGTCGCATCGCATAGTATTGGTCAGCCATTCGTTTTAAGATTTGCAAGTATCTCTTGCGCGAATAAAAGAAACCAAAAGCGGGGTGAGCTTCAGCTTCATAACGGTCGACATTGGTGTATTTCATAAATCGAGCGTGTTCTTTGATCAATTTATTGTAAACTTTTTCAGCTTCATCAAGGCGAAGAGTATCGATCAGCACGTTCAACATTCCCAACAAAGCTTGGGGATAATCTAGTTTGATCCTCAGGGCCTGCTTATACGAATCCTCAGCCTTGCCAAGATCCATAGAAGGATTATTGGGATTGCGACTGATGTCTCCTAGTGCCGTATATGCTTCCCAATAGTCTGGCCGATATGTAATTGCCTGGAGCAGATGCTCTTTGGAGCCCTCAAAATCCGGATATTCTTGTAGCGCGAGTTGAGTACCAAGCCTAAAATGCTCTTCTGCTTCATTCTTTTTCAGTCCTTCAGTCTTTGGGAATTCATGGAAAGCACCCATTACGGTGTCTGAGCCAGAAATGAATATTTCACTTACTTTTGGCGCAGTTGGTAATTTAGTTTTAGTCTTACGCATCATTGGTTATCTGCTACTTATTAGCGTTAACTTCTTCTTAATTTCCTTTTCTGTTCTTTGGAAGTTTTTGTTTGTGGGATCCATTCTTCGAGCTTCTTTAATCTCTTCAAGGGCTTTATCTAGATCACCCATTTGCATTAAAGCATCAGCTAGGTTATTTCGCGTTAAAGCATGATTGGGTTGTTTTTTCTTCGCTTCATTTAATAACCGAATAGCAACTTTATAGTTACCCCGTTTTACTTCAATTCCACTCAGTGCATTTATTGCTTTGATATGAGCGAGATTCTTTTTTAACGCCATTTTCAATTCACGCATTGCATTGGCTTCTTGGTCTGAACGGATATATATCATCCCTAAGTTATAAAATGCATCACCAGTTGGATCGTCAAGTTCCGCTGCTTTTCGGTAATGACGAATAGCTTCGGCAACTTTACCCGATTTTTCATATAGTACCCCTAAGTTAAAGTGAACAAGAGCCCGTCCTGGCTCAGCTATGGTAGCGGTTTCTAGTACTTTGATTGCTTCTGAAGAATTACCATCCGCAACAAGTTGCAAGGCTTTTTCCACTGGGTCATTATCTATACGTTTATTCTGGATGGGTTGGATAGAATGATTAGTATCAAGCTCTTTTTTTTCTCTCTTACGAGATTGAATAAGGGCAGCAATAATTGCAAAAACACCACTTATTAGTGCCGCTATTATCGCTGCAAGAATAGCTGAGTTCATTATGTGTCCACCATGAAATGCCTAACATAAGATTAGGTGTACTATTGGAAAAAGCAAATGTCGCTTTCCAAGACTGCCTATACTATGTTGGCTATTATTAGTTAATTGTTTATTATAACTTAAGTTATACATTGTTTCTCCTTGTTGTATTTACTTGTATATGTTGCTAATTTAGCAATCTATACTAAAAATCGGCAGGGCTTCTTACGCCTTTGCCACCTTTGTTAATCACATGTGTATAGATCATGGTTGTCTCCACATTTTTATGACCTAATAATTCTTGTATTGTCCTTATAAACCTGCCATGCAAATTACGATTTCCATGTAAAAAAACAAAATGGTTTTGTGAGACTGTTAACACTTAATTCGTTTTGGGATTTTTAGGTCCATTATGTAGGGAATAAATAAACTAATAGCTGCAAGCAGCTGGCTAGTTCAGTATAATACTTTTTGTTGGAATTTAGTAAAAAGGAAACTACAGTTTGATAAAGTACTACTGTCTCATTTGTTCACTAATAATTCGCTATTTACTGAATAATCAACTTTTTGGTTTCAACAAATTCTAAACCAGTAATTCTAATCAAATAAATTCCTCTTTCTATTTCTGAAATATCTATGTCCTCTTTATTTAAACCAGCTTGATAAACATGTTGGCTAATGCTTTTCAGCTCACCATTCATATTATATATTTCAAAAATAATTTCATTCTCTTTTTCAAGAAATAGTAAAAGACTTATGTATTTATCAGCCGGATTTGGATAGATATCTATATTAGGTATACTTTCTTCATGAATCTTGGGTGAAGTATTGTCTACACTTTCAGAAGATTTAAGTCCGGACAACGATGTAAATTCAACCGGATCGGTAAAACCAGACCATACTTCGTCAATCAGGGTCCTGATCTTGACCTCATAGGTAGTCGCAGGATTGACCAGGATCGTAGCCGGACTGGCAGCTGCATTTACATTGAAAGCTTCCCCGTTTGCGATATCGGTTACCCTGATCCTGTAATTGTCGGCACCCGATCCTTCCCAGTTGACTGTGGCGGATGTTGATGTTATATCCGTTACGGTAACATTGGTGGCCAGTACCTGGGCTCCCGGTAATGAAGTAAATTCAACCGGATCGGTAAAACCAGACCATACTTCGTCAATCAGGGTCCTGA
>CAYMQP010000133.1:0-1841 GCA_964392505.1 uncultured Bacteroidales bacterium | reverse complement strand
TTGCGATATCGGTTACCCTGATCCTGTAATTGTCGGCACCCGATCCTTCCCAGTTCACATCGGCCGTACTGGCAGTAATATTTGTAATTGTAATATTATGGGCTATCGGCGTATAATCCGGATCGTATACGCACAGACCATTGCCGTTAACAATCCAGATATTGTCTTCCTTGTCTTCATTGAGTCCGAGTATATTATCCGATGTTAAACCGCTGTTTGTCATACTGAAATTCTTCCAATTAGTTCCGTCAAACCTACACAAGCCTCTTTCCTGGGAACCGAGCCATATATTTCCTTCACTATCCTGTATTATACTAGTGATAACATCTGAACCAATTCCACTATTCCCTGTGTTATAGTTCACCCAGTTGGTACCGTCAAATTTGGTAACCCCGGCTCTTTGCCAGCCATGTCCTATCCAAATATTTCCTTCATTATCGATAATCGATCCCTCGCATTCATTTGAAGGAAGACCGCTATTATCTGTATTATACACAGTCCAGTTGGTACCATCAAACATACAGAGTCCGCCACCGCCATTACGAGCCATAGTGGTAAACCAGATGTTATGATCATCATCCTCCATAATGGCTCCGTACCTCAGTATATTGCTTGGCAAAGGACTATTATCGATATTATAGGTAGTCCATGTGTCTGTCGAGCGTTCCCATTTTCTCACACCATGCCCCCAGGTACCAAACCACATGTTTCCCTGGCTGTCTTCAAACATACATACAACATGGATATTATCAGGATTATTACTGGTCCATAATTCAGTAAAGGGATCGTACATGATTGTGATTCCATCATCCTCATCGAGGGCAATCCATATTTTCCCAAGATGGTCTTCAATTACGGAAATACCTATATTATTTGAAAATGGGGCATTGTTCATATTAAACACTACCCATTCGTCAATACCCGGTGTTTTTCTGACAACTCCGCTGTCATAAGTAGTTACCCAGATATTATTATAACTATCACTATAAACATAATTTGTAATATTGGAGGGCAATACATCACAGGTACTGTAATTAGTCCAGTCGGGATACATGCTTTCACCAAATACAAATACATTCTCGTCAAGCGGATTATTTACTATAGGATTTCCTCCGTCCAGCATGGTCGAAACATAAATCCTATAGTATTGTGTTTCAGATATATTGGCCGTTGTACCGAATGTGTAATTGGCATAATCACCTGCATTTATAATACTGGTATACGTTTCGGTAGCCACAGGTATTCCATCAACCTCGTAATAAATATCAAAATTATTTACCGGGTTCTTCCCATAGTTGTAAAGTTCCACTTCAACAACTTCGTTGGCAGAGCCACATTGCAGGTCAGATAACAATGCCGTAACAGCAATGGCTTCATCAGGTTTGTTCTCCTGAAAATCAAGCAGCTGTGCCACTCCGTAAGCCGACGGATCCTGCCAGTTCTGACTGGTCTCTGAATGCCAATACATACCACCATCCCTGAATTCTTCTTCATCATTATCAACCACCAGAATATCAAAACCAAAAATACCATATATCGGGAATAGCAGATCCTGCATCGGAATAGCTACTTCAAGCTGGTAACCGTCTTCCCCACTGTTAGTATGATGCACATACCGTATACCCGGAAATTCCTTGCTGGTATAAACAGAATCCACATTCCATACAATACCTATTTTTGAATCGTTTCCATCATAACTTGTGGCGTGTTCATTATACATATCAAAATACATTTCAATATTATCCAATTGCCACCAGTCGACAATCGGATTATTATCCAAATAATTATCATGGATATTGATGAAAAAATACAGGCTATCCTTATTCCAGCATGCCTTATAC
>CAYMQP010000132.1:9366-10268 GCA_964392505.1 uncultured Bacteroidales bacterium | reverse complement strand
GGATTATGGTGCTCGATGACATTGTTGGTTTCGTAGGTGAGGAGGAATTTAAAGAATTTGGCTATCCGTATCTGAAAGAATTATTTGATATCAATGCCAAAGTGAAATTGTTTCATAACGATGCTGATTGCACCATGTCGATAAAATATTACCCCGAACTGGGCATTAACCTCTATAATCCGGGAACGCATTTGACTATGAATGAGATGCTGGATATAACAGAGCACAAAATGACGATACTGGGAAATATTCCACCACGCGATGTGCTGGCTGCTGGTTCACCTCACGAGGTTAAAAAAGCGGTAAAGGATCTTATCAATGAAATAAACGATCCTTCACGCGTAATGCTAAGCTGTGGAGGAGGTATGCCACCTAAAGTGTCAACTGAAAATATAAGGGCATTTATAGAGGTATCGAAAGAGAAATAAGCAACTTTTTATATACTACTTTTTCCCTCCTAGGTACCTTTCAGCATCAATGGCTGCCTGACATCCCGATCCGGCAGCAGTTACTGCCTGCCGATAAACACGATCCTGAACATCGCCACAGGCAAATACACCTGGAACATTCGTTTTGCTGGTTCCGGGAAAAGTTTTGATATAGCCCACCTCATCGGTCTCAATAAATTTTTTAAAAGGTACGGAATTGGGTGCATGTCCTATAGCTAAAAAGAAACCATCGATTTTAATTACTTCTTCCGATTCATCGGGTTCGCCTTTTCTTTTTATTAGTAAGGCTTCTTCTACAACTCCTTCGCCTCTGAGCTCTTTGGTATTTCTTTCAAATAATATTTCGATATTGGATGTATTGTTAACTTTCTCTTGCATAATCTTCGACGCTCGTAAGTAATTTTTGCGGACTATCATATATACTTTTCTGCATAATCCGGAAAGATACAAGGC
>CAYMQP010000132.1:6396-9356 GCA_964392505.1 uncultured Bacteroidales bacterium | reverse complement strand
TCACCACCTCCGACAACGGCAACGTCTTTACCTTTATAAAAGAATCCGTCGCAAGTCGCACAAGCGGAAACACCCGATCCTGCATATTTAGTTTCCGATTCAATACCTAAATATTTTGCTGTGGCTCCGGTAGCAATAATTACAGTTTCGGCTTCAATAGTTTTACCATCGTCGGTAACAACTTTATGAACAGGTCCATTGAAATCAACTTCGTTGATAATGCCATAACGACAGTCGGCTCCAAATCGTTGGGCTTGTTTTTTAAAATCTTCCATCATTTTAGGGCCCGAGACGCCATCGGGATAACCGGGATAATTTTCAACATCGGTAGTGGTTGTTAGTTGCCCGCCGGGTTGTATGCCTTCGTATAATACGGGATTTAAATTTGCCCGTGCTGCATAAATGGCAGCCGTATAACCTGCCGGTCCCGATCCTATTATCATGCATTTTATTTTCTCAGTATCTTTCGAAACGGCTTTGGCATTTGGTTTCTCGTCGAGATTTATAGGTTTAAATAAATCCATATAGCTATTTGTTTTATTCCTTATTATTTGCTTGTGGTCTCATCAGTCAATAAATATACCAAATTAAAAACAAGCTTTTTTATTCAAAATAAATTTCAAAAGGAGGTAATAATGTCAGTTCATAATTTTTTATAATAAGTCATAATCCGGGTATATTCCTTATAGACTTTTTCCTGTTCCGGAAAAAGATTTTAATTTTGTATGCTTTTAAATGTATATTCTTTTTTTCGGGGTATGGCGCAGTTGGCTAGCGTACTTGCATGGGGTGCAAGTGGTCGTCAGTTCGAGTCTGACTACCCCGACGAACAAAAATCATCACCTGTAATAATTTGGGATGGTTTTTTTTAACACAATGAAATATTACACATATATACTCTATAGTTATACTCTAAATAAATTTTACACTGGCCAGACAGAAGATCTTGATAAAAGGTTGTTTGAACATAATAGAGGAAAAATAAAATTTATGGCTAGAGTTAAACCTTGGAAATTGATTTATCATAAACCACTTGATACAAGATCAGAAACTTTAATGTTTGAAAGAATGATCAAAAAAAGAGGAGCAGGTAGATTTTTATTGGACAACAATATTTCATGAGGCTAGCGTATGGCGCTAGAAACGCCATGGTCGTCAGTTCGAACCGAGGATACCACCGCAGGTGGTAGCCAAGCTCAGGAGCAGAACAACGTGAAGCGAATAATCTGACTACCCCGACTCCGCTCGCCGAAGCATTTTAAAAGAAGGACCTTTCCGAGCTTTACTTTTTTATACTTTAAAATATTGTTAACCAGACTTCGACAAGCTCCGTCGGGTGAAACCCGAGACTTTCACCGTAGTCCTGCCCTTAATAGGTAGATGGTGGGCTGTTTAAATTTTATAGGTGTAATGCTTTTTTTATTTCACTGTATTTAAAAGCGATGCTACATGATCTGATTTATACTTACCTGCTTCGAGTTTTGCTTTCATTTCTTTGAAGCATTTAATAGTATAATCGACATCTTCTACTGTATGGACAGCCGTAGGAATTATACGCAACATAATTACTCCTTTTGGTACTACCGGATAAACGACCATTGAGCAGAAAATTCCATAGGTTTCACGAAGGTCTATTACCACATTCGTAGCTTCAGCTAATTCTCCCTTAAGAAAAACCGGAGTAACAGACGATTGGGTATTGCCCAGGTCGAAACCATTCTCTCTTAATCCACTCTGAAGTCTTCTAACAATATTCCAGAGTTTTTCTCTTAATTCAGGTCGGGTTTTGAGAAGTTCCAGTCTTTTCAGGGCTCCAAAAACCATCGGCATTGGCAAAGATTTGGCATAAGTTTGTGAACGCATATTATAGCGGAGGTAATTAATTACCATTTTCTCACCTGCTATAAAGGCTCCGATTCCGGCCATAGCTTTGGCAAATGTAGAGAAGTATAAATCAATTTCGTTCTGTACTCCAAAGTGTTCACCTGTTCCCGCTCCTGTTTTGCCCATTGTACCAAAACCATGGGCATCATCGACTAAAAGGCGGAAATTGTACTTTTTCTTAAGAGCTGTGATTTTATCCAGTTTACCCAAATCGCCTACCATTCCAAATACACCTTCAGTAATTACCAGAATTCCGCCACCGGTTTTTTCTACCCACTTGGTAGCGCGTTGAAGCATTACTTCACATTTCTCAATATCGTTATGTGGAAAAATAAAATTCTTGCTTCCGGCGGCTTTCCCAAGCCAGATACCGTCCATAATGCACGCATGTGAGTCAGAGTCGAAAACAATGGCATCATGGCGGTTTATTAACGATTGAATGATTGAAATCATACCCTGGTATCCGTAATTTAGCAGGAAAACATCTTCTTTACCAACAAACTCAGCCAGTTTCGATTCCAGTTCTTCATGATATTTTGTTTGTCCTGACATCATTCTGGCTCCCATCGGGTAAGCCATTCCGTATTGTTGAGCTGCTTCGGCATCGACTTTTCTGACTTCCGGATGGTTAGCCAGACCGATGTAATTATTCAAACTCCAGGTTAATACTTCCTTACCTCTGAACTTCATGTGGGGCTTGATCTCACCCTCTAGTTTCGGGAACATGAAATACCCATGAGCAATCTTGATGTATTGCCCCAAAGGACCCATATTTTTCCTGATTTTATCAAAAATATCCACAGTTTTGATGTTTAAAATTTGAATCCACAAAAGTAGTTTATTTTACTTTCTGGCCAAATGAGTAATATTAGAGTTGAAAAATCGTTTATTAACAGATTAAATTGGGAAGTTTCTATTAACAGAGATCAATGAAAGTTGTGGGACTTTTAGTGCCTTGAATGTGAAAAACATATTGTAATTTGTTAATTAATTATAAAATACTGGAAAGAAAAGAAGTTCGGTTAGCATACATTTTTGATTATCAGATTTTATTGTAAATTTGCGCGATATTTTAC
>CAYMQP010000132.1:0-6386 GCA_964392505.1 uncultured Bacteroidales bacterium | reverse complement strand
GTTCTTATTTGTTAGCGTATTAGTATTGGTTTTAGTTGGGTGCAGCGGGTATGAAAAAATTCTGAAAAGTAGTGACTACAAGCGTAAGTATAATGCTGCACTTAAGTATTATTACGAAAAGGAAGACTATGTTAGAGCCGCAACCCTTTTCGACCAGATTGCCCTGGTATATCGTGGCACCGATCAGGCCGATACAGTTTACTATTTACAAGCCATGAGCTATTTCAAACAGCACGACTATATTTTATCGGGCCATTATTTTCGCACTTTCGCACGCACTTATGGAGGTAGTCCGTTTGCTGAGGACGCGGAATTTATGGGAGCTTATTGCTTTTACGTTACTTCTCCCCGCCCTGAACTCGATCAGACCAATACAGTGCAAGCAATGCAGGCGTTTCAGTTATATCTGATTAAATATCCTGATAGCAAACGCAAAGATGAGGTAAAGGAATATTTGATCGAACTGCGTGATAAACTTGTTGTGAAATCATATTTATCAGCTAAGTTGTATTATGACTTGGAGGATTATAAGGCTTCCATTGTAGCACTGAATAATAGTTTGTTGAAATATCCGGAAAGTAAGTATCGTGAGGAAATTATGTTTATGCTGGTAAAGTCGAGCTATATGCTGGCTGATAGAAGTGTTTTATCGAAGAAAAAGGAACGCTTTCAGGATACTATTGACGAGTATTATTCATTTGCCGCCGAATTTCCTGACAGTAAGTTTTTGAAAGAAGCAAAACGATATTATCGCTTATCGGCAAAATACCTGGGCGAAGAAATATTGGAAAATGAAGGTAACGAAGAAATTTAAATATATAATAAACAGAAATGGATTATAAGAAATCGAAAGCAGCGGTTACGACACATACCAGAGACCTGACAGACCTGGAAGATAAGGTAGGTAATATTTATAAAGCTGTAGTCGTAACTGCGAAAAGGGCTAATCAGATCAGTGTTGAAATTAAGGAAGAATTAAACCGTAAACTGGAAGAATTTGCCAATTATTCCGATAACCTCGAAGAGGTTTTTGAAAACAGAGAGCAAATTGAGATTTCGAGGTTTTATGAACGTATGCCAAAACCCAGTCTTATAGCTCTTGAAGAGTTTTACGAGGATCAAATTTATATACGCGAACCCGAAGATGATAACTAGTGTTATTAAAGGGGAAAAATATTATTATTGGTGTTACAGGAAGTATAGCAGCCTATAAGGCTGCTTTTCTTATAAGATTATTAACAAGGGAAGGGGCCGAAGTAAAGGTTGTAATGACCAAGTACGCTAAAGAATTTATCACTCCGCTTACATTAGCCACATTATCGAAAAATCCTGTACTGGTTGAATTTTTTAATCCTGAAAATGGCTCGTGGAATAATCATGTAGATATGGGATCATGGGCCAATGCGTTTATAATCGCTCCTGCAACTGCCAATACTATTGCGAAAATGGCAGCTGGAATAGCTGATAACTTACTGCTGACAGTCTATCTTTCGGCCCAATGTCCTGTGTTTATCGCTCCTGCAATGGATGTGGATATGTTCAATCACCAGGCGACACAACATAATCTGCAAGTATTATCCAAGCGCGGAAATATAATTATTGAACCTTCAACAGGTGAACTGGCTAGTGGCCTGGAAGGAAAAGGTCGCATGGAAGAACCCGAGACTATTATAAAAACTTTGTTGGACCATCTGAAAGATGCATCCGAACGATAATATTACTTTAAATAAACTAAAGGGAAAAAAAGTATTAATAACAGCAGGACCTACTTACGAGTTGATAGATCCAGTGCGTTTTATCGGCAATTTCTCAACAGGCAAAATGGGCTATGCTATTGCCGATGCCATGTTTGAATGTGGAGCCGAAGTTATCCTCATTAGTGGTCCTACCGATATTTCCCCGAAACATGCTCTAAACAGGGTTGTAAAAGTACAAAGTGCCAGGGAAATGTATGAGGCATGTGTTTCTAATTTTCCTTATTGTGAAATAGCTATACTTTCTGCTGCTGTTGCCGACTATCGTCCTGTAGATATACAAGATAGGAAAATAAAAAGTGACAAAACAAATCTTGTGTTACATCTGGAAAAAACTGAGGACATAGCCCTTGAACTGGGACGAATAAAAAAACCGGGTCAGATATTGATAGGATTTGCACTTGAAACGCATAATGAATTGGTCAATGCCCGTGAGAAGTTAAAGAAAAAAAAATTTGACCTTATTGTATTAAATTCATTAAAAGACAAAGGCGCAGGATTTGGAACCGATACAAATAAAATCACAATTATTGATGCAGACAATAAAATTCATAATTTCGGGTTAAGATTGAAGGAAGAATTAGCCAACGATATTGTTCGGCTGATATCAGAAAAAATGAAATGATATGTATATCAGTAAAACTTTACTTGTTCTTATATTATCTATATCAGTCGGATTTATTAATGCTCAGGAACTTAGCTGCCTGGTATCGGTAAATGCTACCCAGATTCCGGGAACCAATAAAGAGGTTTTTAACACCCTTCGTGAGGCGATTTCTGATTTTATGAATAATACTACATGGACCAACAACGTATTTGAAGTTAATGAACGTATTGAATGTAATTTGCTTTTCAATATAACAGAAGAAGTAACCACCGGCGAATACAAAGCCACACTGAGTGTTCAGGCCCGCCGACCGGTTTATGGTACTTCTTACAATACCGTAATGCTTAACTATTTCGATGATAAAGTCCATTTCAATTATACCGAATTCGACCCGCTGGAGTTTTCGGAAAATACACATATAAATAATCTGACATCTATTTTAGCATACTATGCCTATATTATTATCGGACTCGATTATGATTCATTTTCCTTGAAAGGTGGGACACCATATTTTCAAAAAGCCGATAAAATTGTATATAATGCTCAGTCGGCAGCCGACGAAGGATGGAGAGCATTTGAGAGCGAAAGCAGGAAAAACAGATACTGGCTGATCAACAATATACTCGATGAGGGATTTACTCCCTTGCGTGAATTTATTTATACCTACCACCGATTAGGGCTCGATGTTCTTGATAATTCGATTGAAAAGGGCAGGCTTGTTATCAAAGAAGCCATAATTGATCTGCAAAAATTATATAAAGACAAACCTGATCCTTTCATGCACTTTTTCCAGGTAGTTTTACAGGCTAAAGCCGATGAAATAGTCCAGATTTTTTCTCAGGCTTCTCAACAGGATAAACAACGCATTTACTCGGTAATGACAACCATCGATCCGGCAAATGCAGCTAAATATGCACCACTTCAGGAATCCTAGTACCTGTTCGAAATATGTTTAAAGTTTTTCCGGTATCGTGATATTCTGCCTGAATAGAATTCAATAGTTTTACGCTAACATTTTCTACATGCTTAAATCGATCTATATCGATAATTATGCTCTTATCGAGCATCTCGAAATCGAGTTAAAGAAAGGCCTGACCATAATTACAGGTGAAACAGGTGCCGGAAAGACTATACTGTTGGGCGCATTGGGCTTGCTGCTTGGTAAGCGTGCCGATACATCAATACTGATGCATCAGGGGAAAAAATGTGTGGTTGAAGGTATATTTGATCTTGAGGGTTACGGACTAAAAACATTTTTCACATCAAATGAACTTGATTATACGACTGAAACAATAATTCGACGTGAAGTTCACAATAATGGAAAAAGCCGAGCTTTTATTAACGACACTCCTGTCACACTCGATATTCTTCAGGAGTTAACTCTTCCTCTCATCGATATTCATTCGCAGCATCAGAATTTATTGCTTAATAACGAAAATTATGTTCGTTGGATTATTGATGCTTATGCAGGCACAAGCGATATGCTTAAAAAATATAGCATCTTTTATTCCAATCTACAGGAACTTGAGCGTAACTATCATATGGTGCGTGAAGCATTCTTAAAAGATAAGCAGGATATCGATTATCTTACCCACCAATTTAACGAGTTACAAAGTGCAAATTTTAATGCTGATGAACTTGAACAGTTAGAGGAAAAATCGTCCGTATTAACTCATGCCGAAGAAATTAAATCGGCATTAGAAATCTCGAAGCAGTTGATGGAAGAAGAGGAAAGAGGTACCATTGTGGGAGTAAAGCAAATTCTGGATTTATTGGCACGTATCAGTAAACACTTTTCACCGGCAAAAGAACTGGGCGAAAGAACCGAAGATACCTATATTGAACTGAAAGATATTCACGCTGAAATTGCACGATATTGTAACGAAGTTGAGTTCGACCAGGAAACGGCACATCAGGTAAGCGAACGCATCGATCTTTTAAATACCTTGTTGCATAAATATAAGGTTAATTCAATTGAAGAGTTAATTGATATAAAAAACGACCTTGACCGAAAACTGCAAAAACTAACCGTGGGCGACTACGAACTGGAAAAAATGGAGAAAGATCTCGAAGAAAAAAGGAATGAGGTATTAAATTGGGCCGAAGAATTATCGTTAGCACGTAGAAAAATATTTACTGAATTTGAAAAGCAGATTTTATCACTGATAAAACAGTTGGGAATGATCAACGCTCGTTTTTCTATAGTTCACGAAATTGCTGAACCCTGTGAATCGGGCATAGATAAAATTCAGTTATTCTTTTCGGCAAACAAGGATATACCTGCTATGAATATTGCTAAAGTTGCTTCAGGAGGTGAATTATCAAGATTGATGCTGGCCATAAAATACCTGATATGTGGTACTTCGGGATTACCTACCATTATTTTCGATGAGATTGATTCCGGAGTTTCCGGTGAGATTGCTGATAAGGTAGGAAAACTGATTATGGAAATGGCATCGGGAATGCAGGTTATTAATATAACGCATTTGCCACAGGTAGCCAGTAAAGGCGAACACCACTTCATGGTATATAAAAAAGCTGTTGACGGAACAACAAAGACCCTAATCAGGAAGCTCAACCGGCATGAACGCTTGCAGGAAGTGGCACGTATGCTTAGTGGCGATTCCATTACTGATGCGGCCATCGAAAATGCCAGGGTGTTACTGGGGCAATAAATCATTTTCTTTTATTTTTATTTAGTCTAAATAATTTTATTCTAATTTCAATTCCAATATCTTTGCTGCTTTAATTTTATAACCATTATAACCATGGCATATAATTTATTAAAAGGGAAAAAAGGGATCATTTTTGGCGCCCTGAATGAAATGTCGATAGCCTGGAAAATAGCTGAGAAAGCTTATGAAGAAGGTGCTGAATTTGTCCTTACTAATACACCCGTTGCGTTACGCTTAGGCACGCTTAATAAGCTGGCAAAAAAATGCAAAACACAAATAGTACTTAGCGATGCAACCAATGTAGAAGAGTTAGAGGCACTTGTATTAAAATCGATGGAAATTCTGGGAGGCCGAATCGATTTTATTTTGCATTCCATTGGTATGTCGCCTAATGTTCGAAAGGGATTGTCATACGATCGTCTGAATTATGAATTTTATCTGAAAACTCTTGATATTTCAGCTCTTTCTTTTCACAAGGTCCTCCATGTTTGTCGAAAGCTTGATGCAATAAACGAATGGGGTTCGGTGGTGGCGCTTTCTTATGTTGCCGCCCAGCGTACGCTTTATGGATACAACGATATGGCCGATGCTAAAGCATTGCTTGAATCTGTTGCGCGAAGTTTCGGGTATATTTATGGACGTGATAAAAAAATCAGGGTAAATACAATTTCGCAATCACCTACCTTGACTACTGCAGGGAGCGGAGTAAAAGGTATCGACAGGCTGATCGACTTTTCGGAACGTATGTCACCTTTAGGAAATGCCACAGCCGAAGATTGTGCCAACTTTTGTGTTACGCTTTTTTCCGATCTCACCCGCAAAGTAACCATGCAAAACTTGTTTCACGATGGCGGTTTTTCAAGCATGGGCATGAGTTTACGTGCTATGACACAATATGATAAGAGTTTTCGTGATTGCATTGAGCAAGGGGATTAATCTCTATCTGCTGAGATAAAAAATAAGTATTCGAATTATATACTACTCTGCAACTAACAGACATTAAACTTTGAACTAATTAATCCCAGGTTTGTAATTCACAATGTTTTTTTACCTTTGCGCTGAAAAATTTAAACTTACTGGTATGCAAAAGCTTATTGCACTATTGTTGATTTTTGCGGGTTTTACATTTCAATTATTAGCTCAGGATGATACTCAATTTGTTTTTGATAATAATCCACATGCGCTTGATATTAGCTCGATTGAGGTAAATAGCTTTCGCGATCACCCACTTGGAATTGAAGTTTCGAAAAAATTGGAATTACTGGAATCACGTTACACCTATATCGTTGAGGCAACACCTACCTCGCCTGTTGATAAAACTGTTGTGATTAAACCCGTTATCTATAATTC
>CAYMQP010000131.1:0-10300 GCA_964392505.1 uncultured Bacteroidales bacterium | reverse complement strand
GGGTTATAGGGGCTGGCGCTACGACATGGTTCATGGCTACCACGCAAAGCATATTGCAGAATATAACCGCTTTACCTGTCCAACATTTTCAGTGGGCGAATATGACTGGGACAAGCAAGAAGCTCAGCGTGGATGGATTTGGAATACAGCTTTAGATACTGCACAGAAAGGTGATGAACGATTAAAAACAGCCAGTACTATATTCGATTTTTCTACCTACTTTACACTGGTCAACAGCCTAGGAATAGGATGTAATAATAATGCCGATTATATGGCTCTTTATGGTTATAATAATGGTATTGGAATTATGGGTGATAATACCGATGGACTCTCCTGGAAGAATAAAGCTGTGACATTTCTTGAGAATCACGATACTGGATGGCGTACGAACGAAGATGGTACAAACCAAGATCATCATAATTTCGATAGTTTTTCGAACAACTGGCAGGTTGAACAGGGTTATGCATATATTCTTACACACCCCGGTATACCTTGTGTGTTCTGGAAACATTATTTCGATTGGGGACAGGAACTTCAGGATAAAATCAAGGCACTAATCAATGCCCGTAAAGTGGCCGGAGTTCACTCGGGGAGTGTTATTCATACACAGCATATCGCTCGCGATGCCGGTGTTTATGCAGCCATGATTGTTGGGAAAAATGGTAATTTGTATGTTCGAATTGGAGGTGAAGACAACCAATGGGAACCTTCAAAATCGGGGTATGAAAATTACAGGGAGTATGTTTACGGAAACAACTGGAAGGTTTGGATAACCTTAAATGATTCCACAGCAAATACCAGCTATCAGTTTGCTCCCGTTAATGAGCCTTTGACTAAGATACCTTCTGTAATTAAAATCGGTAAAATAAAGATTCCAGGGGAATGAAAATTTAATTTCCCTATTATTCGTATTTCATTCCGATGAGAAATCGTAACTAGTGTCATATCAAACGAGAACTTATATCTGTAATTGCTGCTTTAGCAAAAACCCGGATTCATGGTGAACCCGGGCTTATAGTGGTCATACAGTAAATCGTTATATTCAGAAACGTCTCAAACCCATTAAGGTGCAACTACAGTAATTGTTTTTTTCGTTATGCTTTCCTTGTATTCATCAGCTGAATAACTATAACTCGAAGCTACAAGAACTACCTCATACTCGCCTTCTACTGTATAGGTCTTACTCGCTTTCATATCAATAGCCACTGTACCTCTCGAATAATGATTTTGACCACGGTCGTTAAAATCGCTGCCCCTTGGACTATTTGATTCCGGATCGCCTACTTCGCCCCACCAGAAAACAAATTGCTGTCCCGTACCTTCTACTTTAAAATCATAGCTTGTACCCCGATATAAATTATAGGGTTCTGTAACCTGTTCGTATGCGTTCGTCTCTCGGTTAATCCCCCATATTGTAAAGTCCCCTGAAGGATCGGGAAAAGGTTCGTCAAATTCACAACCTGTGAATGATATACTGGCGAGTATTAAACTGCACACACATACTTTTATATATTGATTTTTTCTCATAATAGAATCATTTTAATATCTATGTTAATATCCTGTATTTTGTACAAGATTTTTATTTAAAGCTATTTCCGTACTGGGGATCGGGAATAATCGGCGTTCCGGTTCAAGAATAATATCTTGAGTAGCCAACACCTCTATAGCAATTCCCCAGCGAAGAATATCGAACCAGCGTTGTTGTTCCAAAGCAAGTTCTCTTCTACGTTCCAAGCGAACTATATCGCGCATTTCCGACTGACTTAATAATGTAGAAATTAATGGTTTACCAGCCCGGGTTCGTATCCCGTCAAGAATCGGTGCAGCTTCGGCAGACTGGTTGAGCTCAACCAAACATTCAGCTTTCAGTAGATGTATATCAGCCAGTCGAAGCATATAGGCATTATTGGGAGCATTCATTTCACAAACATCAACTCCCTTCCCGATTACGTATTTCTTGCAGGCCAAACCACTGGCTCCATAGTTATAAGGTAATGCATAGGGTGTTTCTTCCTCCCCTACAGGCAGCTCGGGATATTCAACTCCCGGAAACATAATAGTTGCCCGGAAACGTAAATCGGTTGGAGGAACCACGTTAGTATCCACAGCATTTCCTTCCACGATCAGGTCATCCGGATTATCATAGAAACACCTTGCTAAATCTGAATGCGGGCTATGAGTCCCCCAGCCATCACCCCAGCCTGTAATTTGTGAATCCCACGGAGCCCAGAAAGCCTGCCGCATATTACCCGAACCATGACGCTGTCCGCAACCTATAAATTGAAGTTGCCAAATCGATTCGGCACAGTTATCTCCCGATCTGACAAAAAGAGAGTCAAAAACAGTTAACAATGAATATTCATTCGAATTAATAACCGTATTACATAACTCCAGCGCATTTTCGTAACATATGGCCGGGCTGGCAATACTCCGGATTTTTGTATCATTATCTGGGTTTGATTCGGTATTATACATCGAAATATTCCCGGCTATGGTCATATATACTTTGGCCAGCATACCCATAGCCGAATGCTTATTAACCCTTCCAATATCATCGCCAGCATATTCGCTTTTAGCGGGTAGTAATTCTGCAGCCAGTTCAAAATCCTCAATAATTTTCAGGTATACTTCATAAGCTGAAGTTCTTGCAGGTGCCAGTAATTCTTCGGGTGTCATCCCATCGAGTATAAGAGGAACGTCGGAATACAGTTGAACCAAAATGAAATAGCCGTATGCTCTTAGCGTTAATGCTTCACCTTTAATCCGGTCGAGCAGTTCCTGATCGGCACTGTTATCATCTACATTTTCCAATACAATATTGGTAAGTGCGATCATTTTATAAATACTTTGCCACAAATCGGCATTACGAGGATTATCACTGGCAAGTGAAAACCGATCGATAGGAATATAATCCGGATCGTTGCCGTTGGGTTGAGCATCGTCAGCGGCACCATCACCGATCATCCAAATGGTTTTTCCATTGAATCCCTCTTCTCCCAAAGGAGCATACATGGCATTGGCCGCTGCCTGTATACCTTCGGCTGTTTCATAAAAATTACCAACTACCAATCGGTCAAGGGGCCTTCTGTCAAGGAAGTTTTCACTGCACGACCATAAAAGAAATATAGTCTGTATTAGTACTATTATATATATTTTATTTCTTTTCATGAGTTATCCGTTTTTGCAGATTAAAAATCGAGGTTAATACCAAATACAACCGAACGGGGTATGGGATAGTTGCCAATATCAATGCCTGTCAGCAAAGGATCGTTGTTCAATGCCCCGTGTTCGGGTTCATAGCCTGCATACTTAGTGAAGGTATATAAGTTTTTACCTGTTACATATAATCTTAACCGCTTCGCTTTAATTTTTCCAGTTACATTCTTAGGAAGTGTGTAGCCCAAGGTGAGCGTCTGAATTTTAAGAAAAGAGGCATCTTCAACATACCGATCTGAAATACGCCGGTTAGCATTCACGTCACCAGAAGTCATCCTTGGCATTTCAGTATCGGTATTCTGTTCAGCAACCAAGAAATCGCCATAGGGTGTTTCGAGGTAGATATCGTGAGGATTATATGCATCGAGTACCGTCGGAAACTGATTGAAGGATCCGCCCAGTGATTCCATATTCCGCCGCATCAAGTTAAACACCTTATTGCCGACCATTCCCTGAAGGAAAAGATTCAAATCGAAACCTTTCCACTCAAAAGTATTGGTAAGCCCAAAAACATGCATTGGTATCGGATTTCCAATATAAGCCTTATCATAATCATCAATATAACCATCCCCATTCAGGTCTTTAAAACGTATATCTCCAACAGTAGTCCTTGAGGTTTGAAAAGCATGCAATTCAATTTCTTCCTGGGTTTGAAAAATGCCATCCGTGACAAATCCATAAAACTGTGCTACGGGATAGCCTTCCGCTGTTTGGGTAATCATAGGATCCTGAGTTCGCACTCTTTTAAAAATAACTGTGCCTTCCAGGTCCAGCACCTTATTTTTATTATAGGAATAAACAGCACTGGTAGTCCAGTTAAAATCACCTGTTAAATTATGTGAAACCAGATTGATTTCGAATCCCCGGTTTTCCATTGTCCCACTATTCGACCATGGATCGCCAAATGGTGAAGTAAATACTGATAAGGGTAGTTGAATTAACATATCTTCAGAACGCTTAATATAAAAATCAGTGATTAATTGGATACGGTTCTGAAAGAGATTTATATCAAGCCCTGCGTTATAGGCAATCACTGTTTCCCAATGAATATCAGGATTATCTTTTCCAACCGGTTCATAGGCAGGATATATTACATTATTAAAAGATGTCAGAACACTCTCCAATTGGGCGAGGTAGGGAATTCCTGTTACGTTTGAGTTACCGGTTTTACCATACCCTAATCGTATTTTCATAAAATTTATAAAAGGCAACGATTTCATAAACTGATGACTGGTCAGTTTATAAGCCAACGCGAAGGAAGGAAAGTACCCCTTCTTTTTACCCTTACTAAAACTCGATGTAGCATCGACTCGTGAGGTGTGAGTAAAAATTACAAAATCTTTGAATGAATAAATAAGGCGACCGTAATACGATGTAGTAGTGATTTCGCCGGCATAAGCTCCATTTCTCATATCTGCTTCGGAACCCAATGCCAAATTTCGGAATTCGTTACTCGGAAAATCGCTACGATAGGCATAAAACTGATCCCATTTTGAATAAGAACTGCTATAACCCAACAAAGCAGTAATATCATTAACGGTGGCGATTTTTCGGTTGAATGTAAAATAATTTTCCCACGACCAATACATGTTTTGTTTAATAGCTTCCCGCATTTTGGCATCCTCAATATATATTGCCCCCCGGTCGACAGTAGGTTCGAATAATGTCGTACGGCCATTTGAAACATCGGCTCCAAATATGGATTTGAAGCTTAATCCTTCGAAGAAATTTACCTGGCCATAAATGTTACCCAATAATCGGCTTACAACATTATCGTTCTGTTTTTCCAGTTCAGCTGCAATAGGATTATCCTGAGGATTATCCATATCTTCTGTCGGACCTGCATAATTACCTGCCGAATCCCTTACAGCCATATCGGGTCGTTGTTGTAAAGCTCTTTCAACCATGCCACCACCATAATAGGCATCGTTAAAAGTCATATCCTCCATTGAATAACTGAATAACATGGAATTCCCCATTTGAAACCATTTTGCCAGTGTGGCATCGGTATTAGCTTTAAGAGAAAAACGCTCGTAAGATGATCCGACTAAAATACCATCGACAGCATAATACCCGCCTGAAAGGCTGTAACGCATTTTATCGGTACCACCGTCGGAGGAAAGATGAAAATTCTGCATAGGTGCAGTCTGATACATTTCATTCTGCCAATCGGTACTCACAGGAAAGGAATCGGGATGCAGCGTTGTAAAAGGTATCTGATCATCTTCAACATCCAGAAGAATATCAAAATCAGGAAATGTATTGGCATTGGTATTATGTACATGCTGCATCAACTGATAGCGTGCATACCCCTCAGCATCAAGAACATCGAGCTTTTTGGGAAGTTGTTGAAATCCATAATAAGCATTAAAAGAAAGATTGTTCTGTCCCTGCTTTCCGCGTTTGGTGGTAATGAGAATAACTCCATTGGCTCCGCGTGCTCCATAAATCGCAGTTGCTGAAGCATCCTTCAAGATTTCAATAGATTCGATATCATCGGAATTCAGGCTAGCCAACGGATTAGAGTATTGACCTCCCTGTCCACCTGTCATATTGGCAATTTCACCGGTGTTTGAATTGCTTATGGCCACGCCATCAATTACGTATAGCGGCTGGCTGGAAGCGTTAATGGAGCTTGCTCCTCGCACAAGTACTGAAACACCACCGGCAGGTGAACCAGATGACTGCTGAACAATCACTCCGGCAGCCCGTCCCTGTAATGCCTGATCAATACTGGAAACAGGTTGCGATTTTAGTGCATCCTCCGAAACAGAGGCTAATGACCCGGTTAAATCGCTTTTTCTCTGTGTACCATAGCCAATCACTACAACCTCAGACAGATCAATAAGATCGGGAATTAGAATAATATCAATTACTGTCTGATTTCCTACAAGCATTTCTTCAGTAACATAACCTACAAAACTGAATTGCAATACTTCTGTAGGAGAAGCTTCGATGGAATAATTTCCATCCAAATCGGTAATAACTCCCCGGGTGGTTCCTTTTACCAAAACCGAAACTCCCGGCAGAGCTTCATTGGTATTACCATCGATAACCTTCCCGGTTACCGTATTCTGAAGATTAGTTTTTGCATCTGCCGTGGCAGGAAAAACAGTGAGTATTGCCAGCGCCAGACAAAGAAATGTCAGGTAAACCGGCAGTCGTTTTCTTTTACATCTGATGATTTTTGTCATAGGTTTAGGATTTCATATATTTGGTTGTTTCAATTATACCAATAAATATATAAAAAAATATTAAAACGGCAAGATGATGCATTTTTGATGTAATCATAGCCTCAGTTGCATTCCTCAACCATTTTGAACCAGGAAATATTTTATTTGTTAGATCTTTTATAAAAAGCACTTATTATCATGAAAAACCTTATTTTTTTACTGATTTCAATAGCATTTGTTTTTACTGTTACTGCACAGGATTTTGCGGTAAAACAACTTGAAAATTCGCCCCGCCACCAGGAATGGATAAAAGTACCTGTCGGCAAACGGGAAGTTACCTGTTTTGTTGTATACCCCGAAATTTCAGAAAAAGCTACCGTCGTAATTATTATTCATGAAAACCGGGGATTGAGCGACTGGGTAAGAAGTTTTACCGACCAGCTGGCTGGCGAAGGTTTTATTGCTATTGCACCCGACCTACTTTCCGATTTTAGTCCGGAAATAAAATCTACGGCCGATTTCACCAGTTCCGATTATGCCCGGAATGCTATTTATAAATTAAACAAGGAGCAAATAGAAAGCGATCTGAATGCCGTTCAGCAATATGCCTCAAAGATACCTGCCGGAAACGGAAAAACAGTTATTGCTGGTTTTTGTTGGGGTGGAACGCAAAGTTTCCGCTTTGCTACGTATAATAAGGATATTGAAGCAGCACTGGTATTTTACGGCAGTGCCCCTACAGCTAAAGATGATATTGAAAAAATCGCTGTTCCGGTATATGGGTTTTACGGCGGTAACGACGAGAGAATCAATGCCGGAATTCCAGAAACCGGAAGATTAATGAAAGAAGCCGGGAAAAAGTATAATTACGTAATTTATCCCGGAGCAGGACATGGCTTTATGCGGCAGGGTGATGATCCTGAAGGTTCGGTAGATAACAGAAAAGCCCGTGACGAGTCGTGGGAGAGATTGAAAAAGATGTTGAAGGATTTATAATTAGTTACAGAATTTAGATCGATTTTATAAATTCTAATAATTTATTTTCTTATCGATCAAATTAACATTGAACAACAGGAAATTTTTGTTCGTCTTAAATATTATTTAATCCTATAACAAGCTTTGAATTCTTTTTACCGTAGGTAGGCTGCTGGGAAATGAACCATACCTCTTTGCCATCAAAGCGGAATACGATAGTAGATTAAAAATACCTTGGATTCACAATTTTACTTTTATCTTTCTTATTGAGATATATATTGACGGAGAACTCATGCGTTCCTGATTGATGTCTGATTAGGCTTGTTGTTGCCAAATCGTATGAATATCCTATATAATAAGTTTTTAGTATACCAATCTCCAGTATGATGGCAACGGAGTTTAGCGATTTGTATGAGATTCCTATACAATAATCATCTTTGTAATAAACATTTGCACTCAGATCAAACTCAAAAGTTGATCCGAAATGAGCTTTGGTCAGGACACTGGGTCGAACTTTAAATTCGTCGTTAATTCTAAAAATATATCCACCGGTCAGAAAAATAAGTCGATCTTGTTGAATATTATAATCTTCATACTTATTATGTCCAAATTTATACAGATTAGGTATGGATAATCCGGCATAATATTCCCTGCCTTTCAGGTATGCACCTAATCCGGTGATCGGGATAAAAGCAGATACAGGATTCTGGAAATAAAGATCGTATTCATTATCCAGTTCTAATTGATCAAATCGGTTTTTTATGGTATTGAATCCAAGTTTTAATCCAAGTGATAATGTATACTTCGGCAACCTCAATTTATAGGCATAACTAATGCTAACTTCCTGTTGCGATGTTACGCCAATCCTGTCGTTTATTATCAATAAACCCAGTCCGAATTGATCTTCCATAATAGGCGTATGGGCTGCAAGAGTCTGTACTGACGGGGCACCCTTAATTCCGATCCATTGTTTACGATTATCAGCTGTAATGTTGACAAATTCATGAATACCTGCATAAGCCGGATTAATAGCCAATCCGTTAAACATATATTGTGTATAATAATTAAAACCTTGCGCTTTTGTATATGTCAGCGAACCAGCCATTAGAAATAAAAGAATAATCAGCCAGTTTATCAGTTTTTGATAATTCTCTGATTTGACATTTTTCGTTTTTATATGGTTGGCTTTTATTTTCATAGTTTTATATTTCATGATTAACGATTTAACATAATGCAAACATTTAGTTTACAATTATATAACCGGTTTTTACCTGATTTATGGATTTAAGCTCCAAAATGTAAAAGTAGGTTCCGGAAGTAGCTTTTTTGTTCAGATTCATTCCCCGATTCATGGACCCCTCCCATGAATTGTCAGTATTATTGTACTGGTCTGTTCCGAAGGTCAAATTGCCCCATTCCTTGTAGACTTTCACCTTGTTAACAGGATAATATTCACTAGATCGGTAATGGAATGATTTGTAAAAGTAACCCATGATTTTCCTCATTATAAACTGGTGATTTCTATTACCTTATACAGAATATATAAGCTTTTTGTTTCTTTCTACCATTAACGTTTGATAAATGGTAAAATAATGGATATGAATGGATTATAGTCGATTATGAGATATATTTTTAAGAGGGTAAAAGTCTACAGATACAAACTGGGATTCAGTAGAGAATTGAGGTAGTGGAAGTCTTAAATCGGGAATTTCATATAATAAATTCACTTTAATAATTGAAATTGAAAGCATTATTAGAATTTAAACCCGAAATAAACAAGCCTGAAGGATCTGAATACTTTTAATCTGGAGCAACATCCCGGTAGAAGAGCAGACTAACATTATTTAAACATTTAATTTACAATTACATAACCCGTTTTAACCTGATTTATGGATTTAAGCTCCAAAATGTAAAAGTAGGTTCCGGAAGTAACTTCGTTGCCTAGGTTCATTCCCCGATTCATGGTCCCGTCCCATGAATTGTCAGTATTATTGTATTGGTCGGTTTCGAAGATCAAATTACCCCACCTATTGTATATTTTTACATTATTATCAGGATAATGCTCAATACCCCGTATTATCCAGGTATCATTCACTCCATCTCCGTTAGGAGAGATACCTTCATTGATCCTGAATAGGTCCTCTATCTGGTAAATGAGTGTTACTATTGCCGTATCACATCCCATGGGAACCCCGTTATCACAAATAATACATACCAAATCCTCTTGTGTGGGGAAGATTTCCGGTACCTCGTAATCGAAACACAAAGTGTTGTTAGTCCATGTACTATAATATCCGGAATTAGTACCATTGATTTCAGTTAATGAACATTCATCGGAATCAACATCTTCAACCGGCAAGCAAATATTTATGGTACCTGCCTCACTGACCTCTAGGGTGATATTTTCAGCAATCGGAGGATCATTTATTGGATTTACAGTAATTAAAATCCTTCCTGTATCGCAATAATTTGGAGCATCTTCTATGTAAACGGTATAGGTCAATGAATCTAATCCGTAATAATTTGCATCAGGAATATAGGTTAAATCGCCTGTTGCCGATAGGTTTGCAGTTCCATTCCGTGTTGACTGTCCTAAGATTTGTGTTCTAAGAATTTCATTGTCCGGATTTTGATCATTATCTAATATATTAACGGTGATTTGTTCATCTTCATCAGTGTATAAATCGTCATTTACTGCATCCGGAGCAGAGTAAATTTTTGTTACAACAATCGTAAATGGCTGTTGTGTAATAAATGAACCATCACTAACCTCAAGAATTACATTATGATTCCCGATCTCAGATGTTCCAGGTGTTCCGCTCAGTACTGCGGTACCGTCACCGTTATCTACTAATACCAACCAGGATGGCAGTACTGGAGCAGTTATTACCAGTATATCACCAATATCCTGATCCTCAGTCAGCACAGAGTATGAA
>CAYMQP010000130.1:0-10324 GCA_964392505.1 uncultured Bacteroidales bacterium | reverse complement strand
CTCCAGTATACCATAGGTGTATTTGGCTTTTTGCTTTTCCTTAAGCTGTAGTCCATATTCCGAAGTTTTCCTCCTTTTTTTATTCACCCCGTGAAATCCGGGAGGATAATTCTTTCGCTCAAAATACTTATCTGCTCCGTAAATAGCGTCCCCAAATTTTCTTGCTATCTTGGTTTTGGGTCCTATATATCTTGCCATTTATCTAAATTGAATTTGATTTATATTAATTATTTAATTCTATACTCTTCGTCGTTTGGGCGGTCGACAACCATTATGCGGTAATGGAGTTACATCGACTATTTCCGTAATTTCAATACCACTGGTATGTATAGTCCTGATAGCTGATTCCCTTCCTGCTCCGGGTCCCTTAACAAAGACTTTCACTTTTCGCAAACCAGCATCGTATGCTATTTTCGAACAATCCTGAGCAGCCATTTGTGCAGCATAGGGAGTATTCTTTTTCGATCCTTTAAATCCCATTTTCCCAGCCGATGCCCACGATATCACCTGTCCCTGAGCATTGGTCAGTGATATAATAATATTATTAAAAGAAGCGTGAACATGTGCCTGCCCCATAGGATCGACCTTTACTACCTTCTTTCTTGAAGATTTAGTTTTTTTAGCCATAATACAATTTTAATTATTTTGTAGCTTTCTTCTTATTAGCAACTGTTTTCTTTCGACCCTTACGAGTACGGGCATTATTTTTGGTGCTCTGGCCCCTCACTGGTAATCCGATACGATGACGAATACCGCGATAGCATCCAATATCCATTAGTCGCTTAATATTAAGTTGCACTGTGGATCGGAGTTCACCTTCAACCTTATAGTTATCGTTTACCAGCTCTCTGATTTTGGAAATCTGGTCATCAGTCCAGTCTTTTACTTTAATATCCAGATCGATACCGGCCTGGGTTAAAATTTTTTGTGCTGTGCTTCGGCCGATACCATAAATATAGGTAAGACCAATTTCACCTCTTTTGTTTTTTGGTAAGTCGACACCAACAATTCTAGCCATATATAATTCTTTTAAATATTATTTAATTGTCAACCCTGACGCTGTTTATTTTTTGGATTCTTCTTATTAATCACATACAACCGTCCTTTTCTTTTTACGATTTTATCGTCGGATGTACGTTTTTTTATAGATGCTCTTACTTTCATTTTATCTTATTTATACCTGTAAGTAATTCTACCTTTTGTCAAATCATATGGCGACATCTCAACCTTTACCTTATCGCCAGGAAGTATTTTTATATAATGCATCCTCATTTTACCAGAGATATGAGCCGTTATTATATGACCATTTTCAAGCTCCACTCTGAACATAGCGTTTGAAAGGGCTTCCTTAATCAGGCCATCCTGTTCAATTGAAGGTTGTTTTGCCATATCATTATTTGTTATATTAAGTATTCTCTACTTTTTCAATGTATTCAAAGGTTGAAAGGATATCGGCTTTACCCTTTTGAATCGCTATGGCATGCTCAAAATGTGCTGATGGTTTTCTATCCGCAGTTCGTATAGTCCAGCCATCATTTTCCTGCACAATTTCCTTTCTTCCCATATTAATCATAGGTTCAATGCAAACAACCATTCCTGCCTTGAGTAAAGGTCCTTTGCCTCTTCGGCCATAGTTAGGTACTTCCGGTGCTTCGTGTAATTTTCTGCCTAATCCATGTCCAACCAGCTCACGTACAACCGAATAACCATTATCTTCACAGTATTGCTGTACCGCCCAACCAATATCTCCAACCCGATTCCCTTCCTGAGCCATTATTATTCCTTTGTATAGCGATTCTTTGGTTATTTTAAGAAGTCGCTGTTTTTCATCATCAATATTTCCCACCGGGAAAGTGTAAGCTGAATCACCATAATAATCATTTTTCAAAACTCCACAGTCAATCGAAATAATATCACCATCTGCAAGTTGATAATCTGAAGGTATCCCATGCACGACCTGATTATTAACCGAGGTACAAAGTGTATTTGGATACCCCTGATATCCTAAAAAACCTGGTTTTCCACCATTATCACGTATAAATTCTTCGGCAATTTTGTCGATTTTGCTGGTAGTTACACCCGGATTTATCCACTTGGCGATTTCGGCAAGTGTTTTTGAGACCAGCAGGTTGCTCTCCCTAATCAATTCAATCTCTTCTGCTGTACGTATAAAAACCATCAAAGAACGTTATATCAGTTGCTTCTTAAACTGAAGCCATAGCACCTGCTCTACCTTTTACCCTTCCAGATTTCATAAGTCCATCGTAATGTCGCATTAGAAGATGACTTTCAATTTGCTGAAGCGTATCGAGTACTACTCCAACAAGAATCAGCAGCGAGGTACCTCCGTAAAATTGTGCCCAACCCTGTGTAACACCAGCCAGTTGAGCAAATGCAGGTAAAATAGCAACAAAAGCAAGGAAAACAGAACCAGGTAATGTAATCCTTGAGAGAATATTATCGAGAAACTCAATAGTTCTTTTCCCAGGTTTTACTCCGGGTATAAATCCACCATTTTTTCTTATTTCTTCTGCCATACGCTGGGGATTAATAGTAATTGCCGTATAAAAATAAGTGAATGCGACAATGAGAAGAGCAAATACTAAATTATACCAGAAACCTGTAAAATTAGTGAACATTCCGAGGAATCCAGTAACAGCCTCACCTCCATATCGTGCAAAGGTAAGAGGCAAAAACATGATGGCCTGGGCAAAAATGATAGGCATTACACCAGCAGCATTTACTTTTAAAGGTATATACTGTCGTACTCCTCCATATTGTTTATTACCAATAATTCGTTTTGCATATTGAACCGGAATCCTCCTAGTACCCTGAACTAGTAAAATGGTGACAACAAATACAAGAAACAGGAATACCATTTCAACAAGGAATGCTACGAGACCACCACCTGCTTTATCCATTCGGGCAGTGAATTCACCAACAAGCGCAAAAGGCAAACGGGCAATGATACCTATCATAATGATTAGTGAAATACCATTCCCAATTCCTTTATCGGTAATTCGCTCACCAAGCCACATCACAAACATAGTGCCCGTGGTCAGAATAATCACTGACGATAAGGTAAAGAACATACCAGGTAATACTCTTGCAGCCTCAGGAATCTGGGTGAGATAGGAAGGTGCCTGCACAACCAGAATCAATACCGTAAGATACCGTGTAATCTGGTTAATTCTTCTTCGTCCGCTTTCTCCTTCACGTTGTAGACGCTGTAAATATGGAACAGCTATTCCTAGCAATTGAATTACAATAGATGCCGAAATGTACGGCATAATACCTAACGCAAAAATAGATGCATTGGCAAATGCTCCACCCGAAAACATATTTAGGATACCAATTACTCCTTGGGTGGCTCTGGTCTGTAATTCTGCAAGTTCGTTTGGATTAACTCCAGGTAATACCACATTGGCCCCTAAACGATAAATAAGAAGGATACCTAACGTATAGAGAATTCTGGATCTAAGATCCTCTATCTTGTAAATGTTTTTTAGCGTTTCGAAAAACTTCTTCATGCAATTATATTTTTTCTACAGTTCCCTGTAATGATTCGATAGCCTGAACAGCTGTTTTTGAGAATGCATGTGCTTTAACATCCAGCTTGATTTTTAATTCGCCATTACCAAGAATCTTCACCTGATCGTTCTTGGATATCAAACCAGCATCGATGAGAGTCTGGATATCTATTGATTTTAATTTTCGCTTTGCAGCTAAATGTTGAAGCGTAGCAATATTTATCCCCTTATATTCCTTTCGATTTAGATTTTTAAAACCATATTTAGGTACGCGGCGTTGCAAGGGCATTTGTCCGCCTTCAAATCCCTTCTTTCTGGAATAACCCGAACGTGATTGGGCTCCCTTATGCCCACGGGTCGATGTGCCACCTTTGCCTGAACCTTGTCCCCTGCCAATTCGTTTTCGGGTTTTAACTGATCCTTTTGCCGGTTTAAGATTATTCAATTCCATTGTTCAGTATATATTTACTTTTTAGTTTCTTCAACTTTTACCAAATGCGATACTTTCTTAATCATACCCAGAATTTGCGGAGTATCTTCATGCTCAACTTTTTTATTTAGTTTTATGAGTCCCAGTGCATCTAAAGTAGATTTCTGACGTTTGTTACTCCCTATTCTGCTCCGTATTTGTGTAATCTGAATCTTTGCCATAATAAACATCTTTGCTGTTAGCCGTTAAAAATTCTTTCGACAGGTATACCCCGATGTTGTGAAACAGTATATGCATCGCGCATTTCAAGTAAAGCAGTAAATGTAGCTTTAACCAGGTTATGCGGATTCGATGATCCTTTGGATTTGGCCAAGACATCGGTAACTCCGACACTCTCAAGTACAGCCCGCATAGCACCTCCCGCTTTTACTCCCGTACCACCCGAAGCCGGCTTGATGAAAACGGTAGCACCTCCATATTTCGCTATTTGCTCGTGTGGTATAGTACCTTTATATACCGGTACTTTTATCAAATTCTTTTTAGCATCCTCTATACCCTTGGCAATAGCCGTAGTAACCTCATTTGCCTTACCAAGCCCATAACCTACAATGCCATTTTCATTCCCAACAACTACGATAGCAGAGAAGCTAAAGGTACGTCCTCCTTTGGTTACCTTGGTTACACGTTGTATGCTTACAAGTCTGTCTTTTAATTCAAGATCGGTAGTTTTTACTTTTCTGATAGTTGTAGCCATAATGTGTTAAAATTTTAATCCTGCTTCTCTTGCAGCATCAGCAAGTGCTTTAATCCTGCCGTGATATAAATACCCATTTCTATCGAATACAACCCTGGATATCCCGGCTTGCAGGCCTTTTTCGGCAGCAAGCTTTCCTACAAGTTTGGCCTGTTCCGTTTTATTTATGTCTTTCTTTTCAATAATTTCTTTATCTAGTGATGATGCCGAAACAAGAGTTCTTTGTGTTATATCGTCGATAAATTGCACGTAGATCTGTTTATTGCTTCGGTAAACAGTCATTCGTGGTTTTTCATTCGTACCTGTGATTCTTTTATGAATTCTGTGCTTTATTCTGATTCTGCGTTGTTGTTTTGCTAAGGCCATTTTAAATAAAAATTACTGTGTTACACTTGCAGATTTACCTGCTTTCTTCCGTAATTGTTCACCAACAAACTTAATACCTTTGCCTTTGTATGGTTCGGGTGGACGAAACGAACGAATCTTTGCCGCCACCTGTCCGATAAGTTGTTTATCGGCACTGGTAAGTGTAATTATTGGATTACTTCTTCTTTCAGTCTTCGCTTCTACTTTAATTTCTTTAGGAAGTTTAATATGGATATCGTGAGAATATCCCAGACTTAATTCCAAAACTTGTCCCCTGGTTTCAGCCTTATAACCAACCCCGACAAGTTCTTGTTGAATAGTATAACCATTTGACACCCCAATAATCATGTTATTCAGCAATGACCTGTATAAACCATGTAGTGTCTTATGCCTTTTCTGCTCAGTCGGACGTTCGACCGAAAGGATATTATCCTGTACCTTAACCCTAATATCAGGATCAATTTTTTGTGTGAGTTCACCTTTCGGTCCTTTGATCGTGACAGTATTATCACTGGCAATATCAACGGTCACTCCGTCTGGTATTTTTATGGGTAATTTTCCTATTCGTGACATGTTTATTCCTTTTTTAATAAACGTAACATATTACTTCGCCACCTATATTCTTCTCGTGCGCTTCCTTATCAGTCATTACTCCCTGCGAGGTTGACAGTATAGCTATTCCCAAACCGTTCAATACCCTTGGTAAATTATCCTTATCGGCATATTTTCTTAGTCCGGGTCTGCTAATACGTTCTATTTTCTTAATTGCAGGATGCTTAGTTCCGGAATGATATTTCAGGGCAATTTTAATATTTCCCTGCGGACTATCGTCCTCGAACTTATAATTTAAAATATATCCCTTATCATAGAGAATACGGGTAATATCCCGTTTTATATTCGAAGCCGGAATATCAACAACTCTATGCTTTGCCATAATAGCATTCCGAATTCTGGTTAGATAATCTGCAATTGGATCAGTCATATTTTAATTAAATTTTCAAATCGTTTATTATAATTACCAGCTTGCTTTTTTCACACCCGGAATCAGTCCTTCAGCAGCCATTTCCCGAAAAGTTATTCTGCTTATTCCGAATTGCCGCATATACCCCTTCGGTCGACCTGTAATTTTGCAGCGGTTGTGTAAGCGTATTGGATTCGAATTTCTAGGCAAACGGCTTAAAGCCTGATAATCGCCGTTAGCCTTAAGCTTAGCTCTTTTTTCAGCATATTTTGCAACTAGTCTTGCGCGTCTTACTTCCCGGGCTTTCATCGATTCTTTTGCCATACTGTTAATTCTTTTTGATAGTTCTGAATGGTAATCCGAATTCACTTAAAAGTGCAAGAGCCTCCTCGTCAGTTTTGGCAGTTGTTACGAAAGTAATTTCCATACCTATAATTTTATTTATCTTATCGATATCAATTTCCGGAAAGATTATTTGCTCAGGAATACCCAATGTATAATTTCCCTTGCCGTCAAGTTTTGGAGGAACACCCTTAAAGTCCCTGATCCTTGGCAATGCAACACAAATTAATCTTTCGAGGAATTCGTACATTTTTTCACGACGCAAGGTAACCTTCACGCCGATTGGCATTTTCTTACGAAGTTTAAAATTCGATACATCCTTCTTCGAGAGAGTTTGTATAGCTTTCTGACCGGCTATGAGAGTGAGTTCCTCTTGTGCCGTATCAACAAGTTTTTTATCGGCAACTGCCTGTCCGACTCCCTGATTAATTATTATTTTTGAGAGCCGAGGAACCTGCATCACCGATTTGTAATTATATTCCTTTGTCAATGCAGGAATTATTTCTTCTTTGTATCTCTTCTTAAGATTGGGTTCGTAAGCCATTACTTAATCTCCTCTCCTGATTTTTTTGAGTATCGCACTAATTTCCCTTTATTATTTCTCCTTCTGCCAATACGTGTTGGAGCACCGGAAGAAGGATCGAGAAGCATAAGATTTGAAATATGAACAGGCGCTTCCTTTTTAATTATGCCACCATCAGGATTCTGAGCATTGGGTTTTGTATGTTTTAAAATCATATTGATTCCCTCAACAATAGCCCGATTTTTCTTCCTGTCAACTTCCAACACCCTGCCTTTCTGACCCCGATACTCACCTGTGTTCACAAATACATTATCTCCCTTTTTTATATGTAGTTTCTTCTGCATAACAATATCGTTTTAAAGTACTTCTGGTGCCAATGACACAATCTTCATGTAATTTTCACGTAATTCACGGGCAACAGGTCCGAAAATACGTGTGCCCCGGATCTCTCCAAGATTATTTAATAAAACAACAGCATTGTCGTCGAACCGAATGTATGAGCCGTCGGATCGCCGTATTTCTTTTTTGGTACGCACAACAACTGCTTTGCTCACAGTCCCTTTTTTAATGTCGCCCGAAGGAATGGCACTTTTAACCGTGACCACTACTTTATCGCCTATTGAAGCATATTTCTTCCGGGTACCGCCCAGCACCCTGATACAAAGTACTTCTTTGGCTCCACTATTGTCGGCAACTGCCATTCTTGTTTCTTGCTGTATCATGACTATTTAGCTCTTTCAATGATTTCGACTAGTCTCCAACATTTATTTTTACTGAGCGGACGGGTTTCCATTATGCGAACCACATCACCAACATTGCACTCGTTTTTTTCGTCGTGTGCAGTAAGTTTGGTGGATTTGTTCACGAACTTGCCATAAATAGGATGCTTTACCTTTCGCTTTACGGCAATTACAATGGATTTCTCCATTTTATTGCTTATCACAACTCCGGTTCGCTCCTTTCTAAGATTCCTGCTTTCCATTGATTATTCCTGATCATTTTTTGTTTCACTTAATTGTTTCTGCCGCAGAACAGTCAGCAAGCGGGCTATATTGTGACGGGTCTGCTTTATTTTTAAAGGATTATCAAGCGGAGAAACAGCATGATTTAATTTCTGTTTCAATAACAGATTTTTCTCATTATCAACTTTCTCCTCGAGTTCTTTAATTGTTAATTCCTTTAGTTCAGATGCCTTCATTTTGGGTCATTATTAATTTTCAACATAATCACGACGTACTATAAATTTTGTAGTAATGGGCAATTTTTGTGCTCCAAGGCGTAATGCTTCTTTTGCTACTGAAAGTGGTACACCTTCTGCTTCAACAATAATACGTCCGGGCGTTACAGGCACAACAAAACCTTCAGGAGCACCTTTTCCTTTACCCATACGTACCTCAGCCGGTTTTTTCGTAATGGGTTTATCAGGAAAGATGCGTATCCATATCTGACCTTCCCTTTTCATATGACGAGTGATAGCCTGACGGGCAGCTTCAATTTGTCTTCCGGTAATCCATGACTCCTGTAATGCCTTAATTCCAAATGAACCGAATGCCAGCTGGTTACCCCGCTGGGCATTACCTTTCATTTTGCCTTTCTGACTTCGCCTGTATCTTGTCTTCTTTGGTTGTAACATCGCTCTAGATTATTATCGCTGTATTCAATCTGAATTTATGGTTTTCTTCGTTTTTTGAAATTTCCCTTGGGTTTTGGACCTGACTTGGTAAGACCGATATTGGGAGAAAGATCAATTTTACCATAGATTTCGCCACGGCATATCCAGACTTTAATGCCAATGACCCCAACTTTTGTAATAGCTTCGCAAACAGCATAATCGATATTGGCACGCAATGTATGCAATGGAATACGTCCCTCTTTATAGCCTTCCGATCGGGCCATTTCAGCTCCCCCAAGTCGGCCCGAAACCAATACTTTTATACCTTCGGCACCCATACGCATGGTTGATGCAATAGCCATTTTAATAGCACGCCGGTATGATATCCGTCCTTCGATCTGACGAGCAATATTATTAGCAACAATTGTTGCATCTAGCTCCGGACGCTTAACCTCAAAAATATTTATCTGGACTTCTTTATTTGTGATCTTCTTCAATTCTTCCTTTAGCTTATCAACCTCTTGTCCGCCTTTACCAATAATGATTCCCGGACGCGCTGTATTAACAGTGACTGTAATAAGCTTGAGTGTGCGTTCGATAACTATTTTTGATATACTGGCTTTTGCAAGTCGGGCATTCAGATAATTTCTGATTCGTTGATCTTCCACAATCTTATCAGCATAGTTTTTTCCGCCATACCAGTTGGAATCCCATCCTTTAATGATTCCTAACCTGTTGCTTATCGGATTTGCTTTTTGTCCCATTAAGTATTTTTAGTTTGTTATTTTTTCAGTTTTCTTTTTTTCTTCTTCTGCTTCCTTATTCAAGTTATCGAGGATAACTGTAACATGATTTGAACGCTTTCGAATACGATATGCCCTTCCCTGAGGAGCCGGTTGTATTCGTTTCAAGGTTCTTGCCTGGTTAACAAAGATTTCTTTTATAAAAAGCTGACTATCTTCGAGTCGGACGTTTTCATTTTTTACCTGCCAATTTGCAATTGCTGACATCACCAGCTTCTCCATATCTTTCGAGGCATCTTTTGGGCTATATCTTAATACATCCAGTGCTTTATTGACATCCATACCTCGAATTAAATCGGCTAAAAGCCGCATCTTTCTGGGTGACGATGGACAATTTCGAAGCATTGCAGAATACAATGATTTCCTTTCTTCCTTGCGTTGTTCTGCTTTATTTCTTTTTCTTGCTCCCATGTTAAAATTTGTTTTTGTCTGTCATGGACCAATATTATCTCTGTTTGCCACCATGGCTACGGAAAATGCGGGTAGGAGCAAACTCACCCAGCTTGTGCCCTACCATATTCTCGGTGATATATACAGGTATAAATTTATTTCCGTTATGTACTGCAATAGTATGCCCAACAAAATCGGGAGAAATCATAGATCGTCGCGACCATGTTTTGATCACTTGCTTTTTATTCGACTGGTTCATATCCATGATCCTCTTCTCAAGCTTATAATCTATAAATGGGCCTTTTTTTAACGAGCGACTCATAGTTCAATTAATTATTTGATTTTCTTCTTTCAACAATATATTTATTTGATGCGTTTTTCTTCGATCGTGTTTTATATCCTTTTGCAGGAACTCCATTCCGTGAGCGCGGATGACCACCTGAGGCCCGACCTTCGCCACCACCCATAGGATGGTCGGCCGGATTCATTGCCACACCGCGAACCCTTGGTCGACGTCCCACCCACCTGTTACGTCCCGCCTTACAGGAGCGTTCGATATGATGGTCGGAAATAGAAACACTTCCTACCGTTGCCCTACAAGTACTTAGTATCA
>CAYMQP010000129.1:0-10351 GCA_964392505.1 uncultured Bacteroidales bacterium | reverse complement strand
TTTTCTTGTTTTTCTCTTAGAATGCTGAGCTCGACCGCATTTTGCGGTCTCGGTTACCTTGTCGCGGAGTTTATCCCGCACTTGATGCTGGGCTCCTCGTAATGACGATAATATTATGCTCACTCATCATTGCAAGTGGAGGGTGGTACTTATATTGGGAGGAGTCAATACTACATTTCCTTTACTGAAGCTAAGCACAATTACACAAAACTCAGAATCGATTTTATATATTTACCGGAAAATCCACGTAATCGCGAAATCGTAAAGTGAAAAAAATCATCAGCATAGTAGGCGCCAGACCCCAGTTTATAAAGGCTGCCACTATCAGCCGCCAGTTATTGAACTATCCCGATGTTAAGGAAATTATCGTCCATACGGGACAGCATTACGATACCAATATGTCGGCAATATTTTTTAAGGAGATGCAAATCCCCGAGCCTCATTATGATCTGGAGGTAAATAACATATCGCACGGAGCCATGACAGGCCGGATGATGGAGAAAATTGAAAAAGTTCTCGTAAACGAAAAACCCGATATAGTGCTGGTTTATGGCGATACAAATTCCACCCTGGCCGGGGCACTTGCGGTAAAAAAACTGCACATACCACTGGCTCACATCGAATCGGGGTTACGATCGTTCAATATGAACATGCCGGAAGAGATCAACCGGATTCTTACCGACAGGATTTCGGATCTGCTTTACTGTCCCTCGCAGGCAGCTATGAAAAATCTTAAGTCCGAAGGATTCGATCAGTTTAATTGTAAGCATGTTTTCACCGGTGATATTACTTATGACGCTGCACTCTTTTATAGCAAACATAGCGAACAGGTTTCAGAGATAATATCCGGACACCAACTTACCCCGGGTAGTTATGTAATCTGCACATTGCACCGCGAAGAAAATACCGACGATACGCACCGGTTATCATCGATTATCCGGGCCATCGATACCATTGCAAAGGACCTCAGGGTGCTTATTCCTTTACACCCGCGGACTCAAAAGATCGTGAGATCGCTCAAAATAAAAACAAACGCGGAAATACTTGAACCTGTTGGTTATTTCGATATGCTGGAACTGATCAAAAACTGCAGGTTTATCATGACGGACAGCGGAGGTGTGCAAAAAGAAGCCTATTTCTTTCAGAAATATTGTATTACCCTGCGTGATGAAACCGAATGGACCGAACTTGTTGATGCCCGGATTAATTTTATTACCGGTGCTGATAGTGCATCTATCCTTAAAGCCTATAGCTATATACATGACCGTAAGTTTACATTTACTGAAAAAATTTATGGCGATGGAAATGCTGCAGTAAAAATCTGTAAGCATTTTTTAGAATCTGAATTTCTAAGCGATTAACATTTCCAGCATTATCGGGAAAGTCTTGTCACACAAGTCATTGCAAGCGAATGCCGGCACTTGTGGCGGGAGGAGCGAAGCAATCTAGCTTATTCTATAAACGACAGACTGTATTTACGTTTGGATAATTAACTAGATTACCGCGTCGCTACGCTCCTCGTAATGACGGGAAAGTTTGGCTTACACGTCATTGCGAGCGAATGCCGGCACTTGTGGCGGGAGGAGCGAAGCAATCTAGCCAATATTAATAAAGAAAGCACATTACTTGTTCCAATTAAGGCTAGATTACCACGTCAGCGCTCTTTGCGCTTCCCCGTGATGACGGGAAAACTTTCTCACACGTCACTGCAATGACGGAAAAGGCTGCCAAATACGTCATTGCGAGCGAATGTCGGCACTTGTGGCGGGAGGAGCGAAGCAATCTAGCTAATATGTGTGTAGATAGCAGATTACGTGTCCCGATTAAGGCTAGATTATCACGTCGCTGCGCTCCTCGTAATGACGGAAAAGTTTGGCTTACACGTCATTGCGAACGAAACGTAGTTGAGTGAAGCAAGCTGGTTATTTAAAAAGAATATACTATTACCTACCTGTTAAAGAAAAAGCAGGATTGGAAAGACAGCTGAGAAAATACTATTTCAGAAATGAATTTAACTCTTTTGCCATATAATCCCCAACCGCTTTATGTGCCACACAATTCCAATGTCCTATGGTATTTGTTGCCTCCCAGTAATAGGGATTAATGCCGGTTTTATTCAGTGAATCGAGTAACGGGGATAATTCAACCAGGTGAAAACCATTTTTCGAAAGTGAATTTAAAAAAGTAGTATCCATAGGTTCTTCTGAAATATTTATAAACACCGTTTCATCAGGATCCAGCTTTTTTAAAATTTCGATATTAATCGGTTTAAAGATATGCGTATCGTCTTCTTTAATTGATTCTTTTGCAATCTTTAAATAAAACTTATCTAGTAAAATTGGTAATACTCTCTGTTCTTTAGTCGTTTTAAAACATGACAAAAGCATGTTTGCCATAGGGGAATGCTGTAAAATAAAATTTGATCTCCGAAAAAGTAACAAAAGCCGGGATGGATATTCCTTTTGAATTATTAAAGAATCATTTATAAAAACCAATTCGGGTCTCAAACGGTCCACCTGTGCAGCATATAGATCTTCTTCACAAATCATGTAAATTACCAGGTCAGGTATAAATTGATCCACGAATAATTTATCGTAAATATACATGTCAGACAGGTTAAAACCGCTACGACCGAAATTCAATACTTCTGTATGCCTGCCTCGCTTATTTAGTGATTCTTCCAATATGCTACGGAAGTGATTCCGATCAAATACTTGAAATCCTTCAATAAACGAATCACCTAACAAAGCAAGTCTTAACACAGATGTATCTTTCATCGGACTGTATGCCGGCCCCAAATACCTGTATTTGTTAAATTTGAAAAATGAAAATCCTTCTCTGAAAAAAACATACGAATGGTCTGCTCTTCGTCCACGGCCTATATCCTGATATAAATCGTTATAGTATACTTCGCTTATATGTGTGATTCTAAGCCAACTATCCAGGAAGAGGAAAGAAAGTAAAATAACCCCAAAAAACAATATCACATTACGTATTCTTTTCATTTCAATCAGGTTATTTATTTAAAACTGGAAATAAACAAAAGGCAAAGGTTTTGACTGAAACATAAATAATAAAGTAACCACAAACAAGCTTGTTAGAATTCCATACCTAATCGAACCGGTTTTTATTTGCAAAAGGTATGTATGATTATTTGTTCTGTACTCAAGCGTATCCATCAGAGCTATCATAAGTAAATAACCCGCTGCTATGGAAAACATAAGTAAACTGAAAGGAGACGATTCCCAGTGCAGCATTTTGGAAAAGAAAGTGCCTGTATTTTCCCATTTAACTGACCGGAAGAATACCCAGGAAAAAATAACCAGAACATTTGTAGCAATTACCTGAATACTAAACTTAAGAAACCCTGATAAATTTTTGTATTTGAAATTTTGCCTGATAATTTTTTTACCTCGTAAAAAATATTTGTGTATGCATAAAAATAAGCCGTGGAGACCGCCCCAAATAACAAAATTCCACGATGCCCCATGCCATAAACCTCCTAACAGCATGGTTAACATTACATTTATATAAGTACGTTTTACCCCTTTCCTGTTACCCCCGAGAGAGATATACAAATAATCCTTCAGCCACGATGAAAGGGAAATATGCCAGCGACGCCAGAATTCAGTTATGTTCCTTGAAAAGTAGGGTTGCTCAAAATTTTTCATTACCTCAATACCAAATAATTTGGCCGTACCCCTTGCTATATGGCTGTATCCTGAAAAATCGGCATAGATCTGAATCGCAAACAGAAACAGAGCAAACAAGAGCTCACCCGAGGTATAGATATCAGGATTGGCGAATATATGATCGACATACCTGCCGGCTGTATCGCCTATCATTACTTTTCTGAACAGTCCGGTAATGATCAATACAATCCCTTCACTGATCTGTTGTTTCGTCGGATTATTTTTTTTCGACAGCTGGGGCAACAAATTACTCGCTCTCTCAATTGGCCCGGCTACCAATTGTGGAAAAAACGAAACAAATAAGGCAAAATCGACCAAATTATGAATGGGTTTTAACTTTTTTCGATAGATGTCAATAGTATAGGATAGCGATTGAAACGTATAAAACGAAATCCCGACCGGAAGAATAATATTCAGATGCAAAAAATCGAGGTTCGAGTTAAAAATGTGTATAATCCTTTCAAAACTTCCGATAAAAAAATTGAAATATTTAAAAAAACCTAAAACTCCCAGGTTTACCGATAAAGAAAGGATCAAGAGTAGTTTACGCCTGTGAGGATTGACTGTATTATATAGCCTGGCGCCAATAAAATAATCGGCCAGCGTTGAGAAAAGTAACAGACCACAAAAACGCCAATCCCAGTATCCGTAAAAGAAATAGCTTGCTACAAGCAGAAAAACATTACGGCTCGACTTTTTAGGCAATAAATAAAAAACGGGCAAAACAAACCCGAGAAATATGAAAAAAATGAAAGAATTGAAAAGCATTTAAGTTATCAGATAAAGAACATAATATGATTACTGTAACTACCAGTTAAAATTTATCTGCAAATTAAGATTTTTATGCATTTTTTCAATACCTGACGGTAAGTTTTCTATAAATCAAACCGTTCAAGTTGATACGAATAGATTCTGTCTCTCACATCACTGCAATGACGGAAAGGTTCGGCTTACACGTCATTGCGAGCGAAATGTAATGAAGCGAAGCAATCTAGCTTATTCTATTAATGATAGATTGTAATTACGTTTTTATAATTAGCCAGATCACCACGTCAGCGCTTTCTGCGCTTCCTCGTGATGACGGGAAAGGCTGCCAAACCCCTAATTGCGAGGAGGAGGTACGACGACGCGGCAACCGAAGTCCGAAGGACGAGCTCCTTCTTCGAAGTAAATCTACGAAGGAGAAGCTTCGCAACCGTCCTCGCCTACGCGAGGCCGCTATGGCGGAGTAAGGTAGTGCCTCCGCTGAGCAGCTTCAGAGCTCGCGGAAAGCTTTATGCGAACGCGGTCGACGAACTCAATCTGGCCTGTTAAAATAAGGAAATCAAAGGCATAAGTTCTTAAACCATGATAGATTGCCACAGTCGACCTTCGGTCTCCTTCGCAATGACGGAAAGGTTCGGCTTACACGTCATTGCGAGCGAAATGTAATGAAGCGAAGCAATCTAGCTTATTCTATTAATGATAGATTGTAATTACGTTTTTATAATTAGCCAGATCACCACGTCAGCGCTTTCTGCGCTTCCTCGTGATGACGGGAAAGGCTGCCAAACCCCTAATTGCGAGGAGGAGGTACGACGACGCGGCAACCGAAGTCCGAAGGACGAGCTCCTTCTTCGAAGTAAATCTACGAAGGAGAAGCTTCGCAACCGTCCTCGCCTACGCGAGGCCGCTATGGCGGAGTAAGGTAGTGCCTCCGCTGAGCAGCTTCAGAGCTCGCGGAAAGCTTTATGCGAACGCGGTCGACGAACTCAATCTGGCCTGTTAAAATAAGGAAATCAAAGGCATAAGTTCTTAAACCATGATAGATTGCCACAGTCGACCTTCGGTCTCCTTCGCAATGACGGAAAGGTTCGGCTTACACGTCATTGCGAGCGAAATGTAATGGAGCGAAGCAATCTAGCTTATTCTATTAATGATATATTGTAATTACGTTTTTATAATTAGCCAGATCACCACGTCAGTGCTTTCTGCGCTTCCTCGTGATGACGGGAAAGGCCGCCAAACCCGTCATTGCGAGCGAAATATTATGGAGCGAAGCAATCTGGCTAATATATATGAATAAAGCACATTACGTGTTTCAATTAAGGCAAGAATGCCACGTCATCCCGGTTTTGTTAAAAAAAATTAAAATCGGTTCCTATTCTCTATTTTATAGTTTTTACCATACAATAAAAAAATTGCTTTACGGTTATTACGTTATGCGCTTAAGCGAAATTAATTTTTTATTAACTTTTAAATTGTATTATTAATATGCGTATGATTTCAACGAGATTCTCGGTAGCAAGGCTTCTGGGAATCGTTAGGAGACACATTCGTCTTCTAAAACAGGTTTTCAATGCGGAAAACCTGATCAATCTAATCCAAACCGAGTATGATGCTTTGTCTGAAAAACAGGCCGAAGTAGAAACGAAGGTAAGGGCACGCGAAAATGCTTACGACAACATTGTGCTGGCCTACAATCTGGCCGACGATGGCGTGCGTAACCTCTTTGATGCCTGTCAGCAATTCGACCGGAATAATCCGGGTAGTAATGTAACCGTGCGTATTTTCCCCGATGAAAAATTCGGTGAAATTATTCGACTTCCGCTTGCCAGTGAAGTGTTACAGATCGAGGACCTGGTGATACGCTTAAAAGAGCTGGGTACCGATCATAGTCTCTCGACCTTTATTTCAGTACTGGAAGAAAAAGCCACTGCGGTAAAAACTAGCATAAGTAATCTCCAGGCCTGCGTACACGATGTAAAGGTTACCGAAGCGGAGGCTGAAATTGCCAAGGAAGTGCTGATCAGGAAGTACGAGCTGAATTACCTCGAAGCACGGAAAACCTATGGTAAGAAGGATGCAGAAAAGCTCTTCCCCAAACTGAATCCGCACGTTCCCGTTTCGGATAAAGAGGAGGAAGAAGAGCCGCAGCAGGATGCTGCATAGCCTGAATTAAGGGTTTAAACCCTGTTTCAAGCGCTTTACAAATACAAAAAGCGGGTTGCATACACTATGCAATCCGCTTTTCATTTACGAGTAGCGCAATGCAAACATTTATTTTTTGCTTTGCATTAATATAGAGCACGTTGCACACAGGCTGCAATATGCTTTTTATGGATGAAAAGTACTTTACACACAGTATTTACTGCTTTTTCACACATGAAAAGCCTCCGGAACGGGAATTTTGAGGAAATTGTTCTACTGAATACTAAAAAAACTTCTCACTTACTCATTTACTCACTTACTTAATTAACTAATCTACCTAAACCTATACTGATAATCGGGATTTTCGCGTATGATGGTTGCGCTAGGAGTATTTACTACTAAATGAAGAATAAGAGTACTAGTAAATACATCAGATATTTATTCCCCACCATTTATTGCTAAGCTTTGTATTTCCTATAATAAGTTTTAATACACGCCAGGAGGTATTTTTAATTTTATATTCCTCCGGAATTTGCTCATATTTAATTTTTTCATGTTCACTTATAGTAGTATGGATCGCCTGCATTACCACATTTAAATCAAAGCCTGAAAGTATAATAGTACCGGTATCCTGTGCTTCGGGGCGTTCCATGGATTGCCTTATGCTTATAGCCGGAAACGATAATATAGCGCTTTCTTCACAAATAGTACCGCTATCAGATAAGGTACAGATTGCATTCAGCTGCAGGTTTACATAATCGGTAAAGCCAAATGGTTTTAAGAATTGTATTAAATTATTCGCTTTAAGGCTTTTATTTTCTTCCAATCGTTTTCGTGTACGCGGATGTGTCGAGACAATAATGGTTTTTTTATATGACTCAGCAATATTATTCAAAACAGTAACAATTTGCTTCAGATTATTGGTGTTATCAACATTCTCTTCACGATGAAATGAAACTAAAAAATAATTCTTCGTTTTTAATCCAAGTTCAGACACTACATTCGAAGATTTAATTTTTACCATATTATCCTGCAATACTTCATACATAGGAGATCCTGTAAGATATATCCTGCGAGGAGGAAGCCCTTCGCTGATAAGATGTCTCCTGGCATGTTCGGTATATACCAGATTATAATCTGCAATATGATCGATTAATCTTCTATTGATCTCTTCAGGAACATTGAAATCAAAACATCGGTTACCTGCTTCCATATGAAAAATAGGAATGTGCAAGCGCTTAGCCATATAAGCCGAAAGACATGAATTGGTATCGCCAAGTACCAGAAGCGCATCAGGTTTTTCCTGAAGAAGTATTTCTTCGCTTTTCTGAATTATGTCACCAACTGCCGTACCGAGTGATGAGGTATTTATTTCTAAAAACTGATCGGGTTTACGTAAATTCAAGTCTTTAAAAAAGACCTCATTTAATTCATAATCATAATTCTGCCCTGTGTGTACCAAAATATGGGTAAGATGTTTATCAAATAATTTTATGATGGAAGATAACCTGATAATTTCAGGACGCGTACCAACTACGGTTACAATCTTTAGAGAAGTAGGTTTGTTCATTTTCTATACTTTTTCAAAATATGTATCGGGATCATCAGGATTATATTGTTCGCTTATCCAGAATATTGTATATAAATCATCTTTCCCCGTATTCGTAATATTATGTGTATGCCATACTGGCATATCAACATATGCAGGTTTTTCACCGTGTAAATCAAATGAATATATTTCTTGGATTCCTATTCGCCTTAATTGAATTCTGGCATCTCCCTTTATTACAGCAAATCTTTCAGCTTTACGGATATGAAAATGATTCCCGCGGGTAATGCCAGGTTTTGTAATGCTGAATGAAACCTGACCCCCTGAATTTAGTTTAACAGTTTCAACAAAACTGCCCCGCTCATCTGCATTTAAAGTGAGATTACGAGGGAAATAATTATCAATATCAAAATAACATACAAAAGTATTAAACAAATTACGTTCAAAAGGATTAATTAGTGAAGGGAATATTCCTTCATTAAAATAGCTTTCTTTGTATGAAATCAATAATTTCAAGATTTCAGAAACAGAGCTCACGTAATTAGGTTTAATCGTAATTGTGATTATAGTTTGATCTTTTGGCTGTAATATATTATTATAAATTTCTTCAATTAGTTCCCCAACATAGATTAAATCCAACTCTTTATCGATATGAATTTGTGGTTTTTCACCTTGAGCCAGTTGATAACTGAAAGTTGCTATAACAGAATTGTAAAACGGATGACCGAAGGGTCCAAAAACATTAGGTATAATTAATCCCGTAAAAGAAGCTTTGTTCTTCTTTGCCCATTGCATGAATAGCTCCCGGCCTTCTTTTTTCGATTTTCCATACGGATTATCAAGGCTTTCCTGGGTAGATGATGAGAAGATCACATGCGGAGCTACATTTTCCGATTCCATAGCCTGTATCAGCAATTTTACAAGATGAATATTCGTCTCATATAAAATTTGTGGTTCATTATGTCTGTTCATTGCCGCCAAATGGATAATAACATCGCAATCCGCTACAAACTTTCGTAAAACCAACTCCGTATTAAAAAATGCATCTTCGAAGGGAATACGTTTAATATCCTGTTTTAATCCAAGGTAATTATAAAGATGTGTACCGATAAATCCGGGCTGGCCCGTAATCCCGACTTTTATTTTACCTGTATTGACAATATTTAAATGAGGATTCATATGGTAGATGGAGGTATTATACCCACCCCCTTCCCCTCCCTACGCATAGGGAGAGGAGTGAGGGGAGGGTACAAACATACTTTCAATTTTACTTAATACTTTTTCAATATTAAACAGCTCATCATTCCTGATCCTTAAAATTCGGTAGCCTTCCTTAATTAATATCTCATCTCTTTATACATCTCTTATATTTTGAAAATCATGTATAGGACCATCTAATTCTACTATCAGTTTTTCTGTAGCACAATAAAAGTCGGCAATAAAGAAGAAATGTTCACTAGCGGAAGATTCATAAATAATTGGATACTGACGTAGAAATTTTCTTTTTTGTAATTGTCTTCCCCTAAGTAATTGCCAGAGTAAATGCTCTTCGGGAGTTGGATTTTTCCTGAAACGTCGTGTAAGCTCTTTTATTTCATTATAGTTCATGGTGAAGTATTAGGGTTTATTGTGTTTACTACCCACTCCCTTCCCCTCCCTATGCTTAGGGAGGGGAGTGAGGGGAGGGTACAAATTATTCAACATCTCTTCTAATATCATCAAGTTTTAATAAAAGTTTTTTCATTTCTTCAACATCCAAACGATATGTGTTATGCGATGTATATTCTTCAATTTTTGAAAGATCTTTTTTCCCTTCACTGAAATAACCATTGTAATTCAAATCGCGTGTATCGGCAGGAATACGATAGTAATTGCCCAAATCAATAGCTTTTACCATCTCTTCTCTGTTAACAAGAGTTTCGAAAAGTTTTTCGCCATGTCTTGTTCCAATAATTCGGATTTCACTCTTTGAATTGTATAGCTCAATCAGCGCCTGTGCCAGAGTTTGAATGGTTGCTGCAGGTGATTTTTGAACAAAAATATCACCCTGTTTGCCATTATTGAATGCAAATAATACAAGTTCAACCGCATCTTCCAGGGTCATCATATATCGTGTCATTTCCGGGTCGGTAATAGTTATGGGTTGTTTCTTTTTAATTTGTTCGATGAAAAGTGGAATGACAGATCCCCTCGAAGCCAT
>CAYMQP010000128.1:4560-10377 GCA_964392505.1 uncultured Bacteroidales bacterium | reverse complement strand
GATTATGATACCCGATACTGTTTTTAGCCAGTAAAACAAGGTGCCTTCCCCCGCCATCGATCTTATCGGTTTTATCGAAATGTGAACGATGCGCTACATACACTTCACATCCCAGAATGGGTTTAATACCCATTTTATGGGCAAGGCTATGAAAATCCTTGACACCAAACATATTGCCATGATCGGTAATGGCCAGCGCTGTCATTCCGTCGACTTTTGCTTTTTCGATTAATCCCGGTATATCGGCCGCTCCGTCGAGAATAGAATATTGCGTATGTACATGAAGATGCGTGAAAGGAATGTCAGTACTCGTTTTTTCTTTGGCCTGATCAATGCTTTCCTTACGAATAACCTGATTTGTTGTATCGGTATCGAAATGGGATTCTATTTTAACATCAGCCGGTTGAATAATATCAGGATTTAACTTTTTAAAATTGACCATCAATCCGGCATCGATTCCATAACTTTCATAATTAATAACATCCAGACGTAGTAACTCTAAAAAACAACGGGCTGTTGCTACTACATCAGCAGCTGCATTATGTGCTTCGTCGAATCCCTCGCCAAAAAGTTTCTGATGTAATTCCGACAGGTTAGGCCATTTGTATTTACTTCCTTTACCTCCGGGCAACGCGCAATATTCTGTGCTATCTTCCTTGGTATCAATAACCCGAATCGTAAGAAATCGGGTGTCAATTTTTTTCCTTATAAATTCAGCGCCGATAATACTGACATCAAATTCTACATTGTGCCCTACCAAAAATTGTGTTTGCTCCAGAACCTTATTAAATTCTCCCAGAACCCAGTCTAACTTTTTTCCTTTGGCAAGTGCCATTTCGGTTGAAATACCATGTAATTTTTCAGCGGCATAAGGTATGGTGTAACCTTCGGGTTCGACAATATAATTTTTCGCTTCTAATAGCTCACCAGTTGGACCATGCAACTGCCAGGCTATCTGCACCATCCTCGGCCAGTTATCGGAATCGGAAAGCGGCGCTTTGTAATCTTTTGGTAATCCTGTGGTTTCGGTATCGAAAATCAGAAACATAGCAACTACAATTTGAATATCAATATTCCTCAGGCTGAAAAAGTAAAGTTACAAATCCGGTCTTGTAAAAAGAAGGTATGTTGATATCTTGGGGAAAATAATATATTCCCTTCCTCAGACTGCTTATCAATTTTCAATTAAGTAAGAATAATTGATCTACCAAACCAGTTTAAAATCCTCCTCAAGGTATTCGGCTGAATTAGGACCTACCATAACCGTGAAATCACCCGGTTCGGCTTTGTATTGCATATGAATATCGTAAAAGGCCAGTTGCTCCGATGTAAGGGTAAAAGTTACCACTTTAGATTCACCAATAGCCAGCCTAATTTTTTGAAATCCTTTCAGCTCTTTAACAGGGCGTGTAATCGAGCCGACGTGGTCTCTTATGTATAATTGAATTACTTCTTCGCTATCGTAGTTCCCCGTATTGGTAATTTGTATACTGATTTTCAGTGTATCGTTCATACGGAGTGTATCGTTCGAAAGTTCAAGGTCGGTATAGAAAAACGAAGTATAGCTTAAGCCGTACCCAAAGGGAAATAAAGGTTCAATAGGAATATCGATATACTTCGATGTAAATCTCAGGTCGCTTCTTCCGGGACGTCCTGTATTTTTGTGATTATAGTAAACGGGTATCTGTCCCGTAGTTTGGGGGAAGGTTGTAACCAGTTTCCCCGAAGGATTATAAGCACCAAAAATAACATCGGCAATAGCATGTCCTGCTTCGGTTCCCAGTTGCCAGGTTTCCAAAATGGCTGGTATATGCTCAGCCTCCCAGGGTATTGCCAGGGGGCGTGCGTTCATCAGTACTAAAACGACAGGTTTTCCTGTTTTAAAAATTTCTTTAACCAATTCGAGCTGAATACCTGGTAAACTAATATCGGAACGGGAGTGAGCCTCACCTGACATCGTAGCTGATTCACCTACTGCAAGTATTACAACTTCAGCCCTGCGTGCTGCAGCTATTGCTTTCTTAAAGCCTGTCCGGTCGTTACTTTCAATATCACAGCCCTTTTCATAGAGTATTCTGGTTCGTACACTTACGGCCTCACGAACTCCCGTAAGCACATTTATGGCATCATCAGGATCGCCCAGTGCCCTCCAGCCTCCAAGAATATTGTCTGTATCGTCAGCCAGGGGACCGATTACAGCAAGTGTTCTTAAATTCTCTGAAAGAGGTAAAAGTTGTTTATCGTTTTTTAGTAATACAATGGATCTTCGTCCCATATCGCGGGCTATTTCCCTATGTTTTTGGTGTAGTATTAATTTTTCTTCCCTTTGTTCGTTACAATAACGATAGGGATCGTCGAATAATCCCAGCTGAAATTTCAAACGCAAAATATTTCTTGCCGCCTCATCGATTTGTTCTTCCGGAATTTTACCATTTTGCACCAGTTTAAGTAATACTTTTGAGTAAATATATCCTTGCATATCCATATCGACGCCGCTTCTCATTGCAAGTATGGCAGCTTCCTGTTTGTTAGCAGCAAATCCATGTACTATTAATTCAGCTAATGAATTCCAGTCGGAGACCACCATGCCTTTATATTCCCATTCATCTCTGAGAATATAATGTAACATTTTATTGGCACTTGCGGGCACTCCGTTTATTTCGTTGAATGCTGTCATAAAGGTGGCAACGCCGGCATCGGCAGCTGCATTAAATGGTGGCAGGTACACTTCACGAAGCGTGTGTTCCGACATATCCGAAGTATTGTAATCGCGCCCTCCTTCAGCAGCACCGTAAGCAGCGTAATGTTTTGCACAGGCAGCAATAGTATTATTTGCTGACAAATCACTGCCCTGAAATCCCCTGACCCGTGCTTTGGCAATGAGAGCGCCTAAAAACGGATCTTCGCCTGCACCCTCCATAATACGTCCCCAACGCGGATCACGTGCAATATCAACCATTGGGGCAAAGGTCCAGTGCTGGCCAGCCGCAGAAGCTTCAACAGCTGCCACCCGTGCCGATCTCTCGATAGATTTTAAATCCCACGAACACGCTTCGGCCAGAGGAACAGGAAAAATGGTTTTATATCCGTGTATCACATCATATCCGAAAAGCATCGGAATTCCCAGACGCGATTCTTGCAGGACCATTTCCTGAATTTGCCGGGTATAAGCTACCCCATTTATATTCAGCATCGATCCTAGCTTACCCTGCCTGATAGCCTCCAGATAAGTATGCCCTTCGTTTATTGGACCTGTGTGCTCACCTAAACCACTTAGCTGGCTCATTTGTCCGATTTTCTCTTCCAGGGTCATCATTGATAGCACCGAATCAACTTTTCTTTCCAGAACGCTATCATATCGCTTCCCCTCCTTATAATTTCTGTTACAAGCCAGTATGGCAATCGACAGAAAACCTGCTTTAATACAATTATTCAATCTCATAAAAACAATTTAGTCACCAACTTTAATTTACCAATTTTAATTCACTTAAAGCATATATTTTTATCACTACCATACGATTGATAATTTAGCATAGATTAACACACTAAAAAGGTAATTGCCTTTTTGAAAAAGCTTAACTGATAATCGCTAAGATAATTTATAACCTTGTATCTGGTTGCATAATAAGCATCTCGTTCTTTAGAATTGGTCAGCTTTTCGGCTTTACTAAGCAGGATATAGCTGGCTAATTAAAGATTCATCATGAACTCATTCAGGTTTGTATCGCGAGGTAAACTCATTTTTTTCCTTAACCTGTATCTGCTAATCTCTACGCCCCTTACCGAAATATTCAGAATAGGCGCTATTTCCTTACTCGAAAGATTCATTTTCAGGTATGCGCATAGCCGGAGATCTTTGGGAGTTAATTCGGGATAATTTTTGCGCAGTTTCTTAAGGAAGTCCTCATGAACCTGATCGAAATGCATTTCAAATTTTTCCCAGTCCTCACGGTTCAGCAAGTCTTTTTCCAGCGTTTTGATAAGCTCGGTTACCTGCTGTTTCGATTCCCGATGGAGCATTTGTCCTGAAACACGTATTAATTTCTGCTTTACCTGGTTAAGTAGTTCATTCTTATAGGTTATTTGCATGGCAATCGATGCCAGCTCCCTGGTTTTATTTTCAATTTCGGCCAGATTTTTCTGGTTTTCAGCTTCAAGTTTCTCATTCCTGAGTTGAATAATTTCCTGTTCAGCTTTGAGTGCTTCTTCAGCATAGGCTTTTTCTTTTTCTTTTAAGGTAGCCTTTTGTTTTTCTTTCAGTGTATGTTTTTCTTTTTCGATTTTCCTTATTACGAACAATATGGCCAAAAGAATTGCCGCAATGAACAATACCATATATAACAGGTAAGCCCATTTACTTCGATACCAGGGAGGTAATATTATAAAATCATAGGGTTGAGCCTCACTAGTCATACCATAGATATTTTGGGTTCTAATCCTGAACCTGTATGTACCTTCGTGCAGATTGGTATATTCTTTTTCCCTGATCCGGCTCCATTCTGACCAGCCCTTATCAAATCCTTCAAGCATTATGCTATACTCCGTATGCTGTGGATATTCATAAAATAAGGCTGAATAGCTTAATCGTAAAGCATTATTTCTGAATTGGATTTCAGGTATTGATGAAATAATACCTGGCGGACAATCACCATCGAAGAGAATGGAATCGGGTAAAATTTCGACACGGCGTATTTTCACATTATAGTTTTCATCATAGGTTTTTTGAAAGGCGGGATCGTAGTGTATAACACCGGTCTCGGTTGAAATCAGTATGTTCGATTTATCAATCGGATATACATGTTCGAAGGAAGTGATAATTTTATTCCGAAGCGGAAGAAAAGGCAAATATACTTTGCTGAAGCTGCCATCGAAATTAGGTTTTAATATCCCCATTTCGTTTGATGTAAAGTACCAGCAATCGCCATTAAAATCGATAATCAGATTATATACATTGCGATTATCAAACAATACCGATAAATCTTCATTACGACTGAAAGTGTCGTCATTATAATTATAATTGAAAATACCTCCATCAGCACTTATAATAAGTTGATCGTAAAATTTGAGTACATTCAGATTATAGGTCGATGGTAATCCTGATTCACGGGTATAATGCTTGATTTCTGTTATTGTATCTAATGCATCACTGATTTTAAGCCGGTAAATGCCTTTATAGCCATGCCCGATCCATAAGTATCCTTTCCCATCGAATTGCATCTGCTTGCATGATTGATAAAATCCGGGAATTCTCCTGATAAATTTCCATTCGGGTATATCGCCAACCAACTCATATTTATAAAGTAAAATACCGGAATACGTTCCCTCAATAAGATATTTTGGTTTATCAGGAATTTCAAGAAATGACCAGCCTCCCTGAAAATTACTGATTTGTTTTAATCCTTTATTGTCGATTACAAATGTACCTTTATCATGGCCGACAAGAATTGAATTCTGCCTATTTGAAAGCATCCAAACCTGTCCCTGCGAACCATCGATGAATTGAAACACAGTCTTGTCACCCAGGAGTCCGCCTACCGGAGGCCATGTTGCATGAAAAAGTCCCTGATTTGTACCCAAATAAAGATCATTACCTTTTCTCTCAGTTACATATGCTGCTCCAACAATATTCTGATGTGCAAAATACGAAAGTGGCGAATTGAGTTGTACATAATCAATCCCATTATCCAAACCCAGCCAAAGGTTTTTATTCTGGTCAGTAAAAAGACAAAGTACTGTATTATTTTGTAAACCACGGTTGCGATTCAAGCGTTGTATTAGTCTACCATTACGATCGAGAATAGCAACTCCATCCTGAAC
>CAYMQP010000128.1:0-4550 GCA_964392505.1 uncultured Bacteroidales bacterium | reverse complement strand
ATCCTGAACCGTACCAAATGCAAAATGATTATTGTCAATTTTAACAGCACTGTATATCTGGTTTTTCTCGAAATAGGATTGTAGTTCACCACTAAAACGACTGACTCCCGAATTGTTGACCAGAAAAATACCTTGTTCCCGAGTCACAACTAATAGTGTGTTTTCATCGTACTGGAGAATACCCATTACGGTATAACGGCCAAATTGCTCAGTATTTTTAACTGGCGTAAAATTCAATCCACTAAGTTTAAACAAGCCCTTATTAATATCCCTAACATAGAAATTTCCTTCAACCGCAAATGAGAAATGAAACACCCCGTCGAAACTGATAATGTCGATATTATCGTTCTTATAAAAGAAAACCGCATTAAAGGAATGAAATATATAACCCCCTAAATAAGGTGCAATCATCCATACTTCGCCAAAATCGCGAAATTTCCGAGGAATTTTATAGAATAATGAATGATATTCGAGTTTTCCCTGCCTGTTCGGGTAAAAATATCCGAAATCATTTGATGCTCCGACATAGATACGACCATCGTCCGATACTAATACCGACCTTACAATAGAATGGTTCGGTACCAAATAAGTACGCCAGTTGCTACCGTCGAAAGTTAACAATCCGGAATTATTGCCGAAATACATAATACCTTCCTGGTCCTGAGCTATCGACCATATTTGTGTTCCGGCGTTGTAGGTTTCTTTAGTATAGTTTTGAACAAAAGAAAAACCTACTTTTTTTACTGAAGCAAATGTCTGTAATGAAAATAGTGAAAGTGCGAGCAGAAATAAAGCAATCTTTGTCATCGGATACGGGAAAAACTACTTTATCAAAATTAATCAATTATACCTTATCTAATAAATAGGGCATTTTACGATGGCAGAAGTGAATCAGACAAGGCAAAAAAATACCTCCGAACCCGGAGGTATTCCTGTATCAAATATTGTATTACGATTCCTGACTGAACAGATTTCGGATTAAAATACGATATGGTTAATTAGTTTTATTTAAAAGGATTTCGTTAATCTGTTGTCGAAACATTTCTTTTGTCAATTCGGGTGTTGCTGCAATTCCGGCCGACATAACCGGTATATCATCCTTAGGGATAAACAGGAAAGTTGGGATGCTCTGTACTCCAAATATAGCAGCCAGTTCTTGTTCGGCTTGTACATCGATTTTATAAAACTGTATTTGACCCGAATATTCCTGTGCCAATTCTTCCAGAATCGGCGATGTGATCCGACACGGTCTGCACCAATCAGCGTAAAAGTCTATAAGACTCGGTAATTCCCCTTTATAAAGCCATTGTCCCGGGTTTTGTTCGTAATCGACAACTTCAGCCAAAAACTTTTGTTTTGTCAGTTTTATTGGTTTTGTATCTGTTACTTGTGGTATAGTTTCCTTAATCTTAGTCTCAGGCATCGATTTTTGCTGACTATTACAACCTATTACAATAAAAATTATAAGAGATAATATGCTTACAATTTTTTTCATGAATTATGTGTGTTTACCAAGTTAATAATCGGAACATTTTAATAATCACAAAGATTGTTTTACTTACTCGCAAATATAATAACTCACCTATTTTAAAAGTACAAATATAATAAATATTTATTTATCTAAATATTTGCATATATCATGCCAAAGATTAAACGTATAAAATAGTCAACCAAATTGTTTAAAGGATGATAAAAAAGGCTGTCATGCTGACAGCCTTTACTCCTCTTATTCTCCTTACATCTAAAAATACAAGAAAATATTGAGCGATCCGTCTAACTGATCGATACTAAGTATAACATCGTCGTAGCCAATATTATTGGTTTCGCGAATTACAGTTGAAACCTGCTGTGCCGAGCTATCCCAGTACTGGTATTCGGTTATACGGTTTTGTGACCATTGGTATACCACCGAATAACCAAATTCACCACCAATAGAAATTTTGGGCCCGATAAAATATTCTACTCCGAGAAATCCTCTCAAACCCAAATACAATCCTTTATCGACATAATCGTTAATGACTCTCTCAGAACCATTTAAATATATATTATTATAAGTTTCGGGCGTGTTATACTGGTTGGTTATTGAATTTCCGTAATTATAGGATATGTTAGTTTTATTATATCCGAAAACCACTTCGCCACCATACTTCCCCTGAACACGACTGTTCCCACGGCGTTTTTCCAATCCAACACCTAAATGAACAAGATTCAATTTGGTGGTAACCTCATCGTTCACAAATTGCGGAGCCAGAGGATCGTATATTAATGTACTTTGAGGAACAACATAAACATCTGTAATCGAACCAAAATTTCCACGAAAATTAGCCCTTAAAGCTAAATCAGCTTGGAGCATATATTTTACTGAAATTCCTGTATTACCTCCGAAATCGGAACCATAAGTAAAAGCAGGCGTTGAGGCATGATTTTGTGAAAAGATACCACCGAGATAGTATAAGAAGGGAATAGCATCTACTCCAAGGGCTAATTCTCCTTTTTGAGGAAGAATATATACACCTTTTTTAGAATAAAGGTTTGCTTTTTTAGCTCTACCCAGCGTATCGGCCTGACCAAATGTCATTGCCGAAAGACCAAGTGCCAATATAATTATACTTAATTTATATTTCATGTCAGGTTGCGTTACAAATGAATAATCTATTTTTCTGCAAATGTTAATTCAGTTATTCTTAAAACCCCATCACGCACAACTTCACTGTAAATAGCGGGTAAATAAAAAACCTTCGTTTCAACTGTTGCGTCAAACTGAACCTGATCGGCTTCGAAATCATCAGCAGAAAAATTAACAGTGACATTCTTTTCATTTGCCGGAACTACAAATGTAAAGCTCCCGTCCGCACCAACTATTGTATCAAGAATAATAGTGCCATAGTTAATTCCCCCCGAAGGAAACTGAACCAGATCAATGGAATTGATTATACCATAAATATGGGTTCCTTGAGGAACTACCTCAGGGGTATAATCCGGGATATCGTTAGAAAAGTCGAGATCTACCAGGGCAGTACCCTGAATAATTGCAGTTCCATTTTCAAATGGTTCATTGCTCATTTCTTCTTTACAGGAAAAGGCAATCAAAGTAATAGCAACGATAATGCTTAAAAGTTTAATTGTTTTTTTCATGATTAGTGAGGATTAATGGATTATTTCCAGCAAAATAAAACAAAAACTTTTAATACCGCATAAATTTATTTTAACAATACCTACACGAATATCTTTTATTTTAAATATTTATCTAAATTTGCAGCCTCAAAATAAGTAGGTTTAAATTAAAATAAATTATGCCCGTAAAAATCAGATTGACCCGCCAGGGGCGGAAAAAAAGACCGGTCTACCATATTGTGGTAGCCGATGGCAGGGCGCCACGGGATGGTAAGTTCATAGAACGATTAGGACAATATAATCCTAATACTAATCCTGCTACAATCGATCTCAATTTTGATAGAGCATTAGATTGGTTGCAAATGGGCGCTCAACCTACCGATACCTGTCGATCCATTTTATCGCTGAAAGGTGTTTTAATGAAAAAACATTTATTGGAAGGCGTTAAGAAAAGTGCTTTTTCGGAAGAAGAAGCCCAAAAACGATTCGATAAATGGATTAAAGAAAAAGAGGCTAAAATTCAGGCTAAGGCAGATAAGGTGAAAAAAGCAAAAGAAGCCGAAGCTAAAAAACAGTTAGAACATGAATCGAAGGTTAGGGAAGAAATAGCTGAGGAAGTCGCTAAGAAAAAAGCTGCAGCAATTGAAAAAGCTGCTGAGAAAGAAGAGGCTGTTACCGAGACAGTCGAAGAAACCCCCGTTGAAGAAGAAACTCAGGACGAAGCTTCGATAACAGCTGAAGAAAAACCTGCTGAAGCAGAAGTTAGGGATGAAACTCAGGAAACTGCTATTGAAACCCCTGCTGAAGCAGAAATTAAGACTGAAACTCCCAAAACTACTGAAGAAACCACTGCCGAGGCAGTAACTAAGGATGAAACTCAGGAAACTGCTATTGAAACCCCTGCTGAAGCAGAAACTAAAGATGAAACTCCAGAAACTACTGAAAAAACCACTGCCGAGGCAGAAACTAAGGATGAAACTCAGGAAACTCCTGTAGAAATCCCTGCTGAAGCAGAAACTAAGACTGAAACCCCCAAAGCTACTGAAGAAACCTCCACTGAGGCAGAAGTCAAAGTTGAAGCATCTGATAAGACTGAAGATTCAACGGTAAAAAAGGCTGCAGAAACTGAGGAGGATAAAACTGGCAAAGAGAAAAAGAAGGATAAATAATCTTCTCTCTCAATCAGTAATGACCATAAAATGATCGATCTTGCTGACTCAATATGTTTGGGCACAATTGCTAAAGCACATGGTATTAAAGGCAGGGTTGTAGTAAAACTCGATCAGTACAGCTGTAGCGATATAATTGATATGGAATCGATATTCATTGAAATAGATGGTTTCCCGGTTCCATTCTTTATTGAAGACTATGAAGAAAAATCTGTAGAGAGCCTAATTCTTAATTTTGAGAACATCAATGATGAAGAAAACGCAAAA
>CAYMQP010000127.1:9016-10450 GCA_964392505.1 uncultured Bacteroidales bacterium | reverse complement strand
TGTATGGACTTTGGCTTTTGTGAGATGTTCGTGCAAAATATCAGGCATCATACTACCTGCACCAATAAGTCCGAGGCCCCCTGAATTACTAACAGCTGTTGCAAGTTTCCATCCGCTGCACCATACCATCCCAGCCTGGATAATCGGATACTCAATTCCATATAATTTACAGATACGATTTGATTTGAACATAGTAATACGCTTTCAGCAATCATAAAAGTAGCCTATTCTTATATACCAAATGCAATTATTTTTTAAGCAGAATAATGCTAAATAATTACGGGTTAACAAAAAACGTATCGTATTAAGACCTTTAAAACTATATTTGCAGATCGACGGGCTATTCTGTATTTTGTTTAAGGTATGTAACGAATATCTCGCACCTTTGTAGCCATTAATAATGTATTTTGAGAAGATAAAGAAACTGTTTATTCCCTTTTTTTCCCGTCTGTCCGATTTGCGGCGATTGCATGTCACCGATCGTCAAAAAATACTGGCTCTGAGTATAGTAGTTGGTATGCTGGCTGGTTTTGGAGCCGTTATAATTAAAAACATGGTGCATTTTATTCGTGTTTTAATTGAAAATTTTGCCTATCAGGGTGGTGATTTCCTGTTTATTTTCTTTCCGATAATAGGTTTATCTCTCACAGTTGTCTTTGTTAAATATATCAATCGCAATCCTGTCAGGCATGGAATACCAAGTGTTCTTTATGCCATAGGAAAAAATAAAGGCCGGATAAAACTTCATAATCTATATTCATCCATTATTTCCAGTGCCCTTACCGTGGGATTTGGTGGTTCGGTCGGACTGGAAGGTCCCACCGTGGCTACAGGAGCAGCTATTGGTTCAAGGCTGGGTCAGTGGCTTAATCTGAACCAGAAGCAGATAACCCTTTTACTGGGATGTGCCTGTGCAGGTGCAATGTCGGCTATTTTTAAAGCGCCGATTGCTGCCGTAATATTTGCGCTGGAAGTTATTATGCTTGATCTGACTTTATCGGCCATAGTACCATTATTGATTTCTTCGGCTACAGGTGTACTCACATCCTATTTTTTTATGGGACAGAATTACCTTTATGCTTTTGCTGTTAACGATCCGTTTCAACTCAAACATATAGGATGGTACCTGTTATTCGGAATATTTACAGGTTTGAGTGCTGTATACTTCACAAAAATGTATAATCTCATTACGGAAGGTTTCGAAAAGATAACTAATGATTTTGCTCGTCTTCTGATAGGAGGTTTTCTTTTAGGATTGCTCATATTTATTATACCTTCATTATTTGGTGAAGGATATGAAGTAATTAATTCCAGCTTACGCGGTCAGTTTGGATACTTGTTTGAAGATACTTTTTATTCTCATCTGAGAGGCAGTTATTGGGGTACTTTATTCCTGTTTCTTTTTATATTACTTCTTAAAGTTGTGGCTACATC
>CAYMQP010000127.1:0-9006 GCA_964392505.1 uncultured Bacteroidales bacterium | reverse complement strand
ACATTCAGCAGCGGGGGAGTAGGAGGGATGTTTGCTCCATCGTTATTTAGCGGTGCAATAGCAGGTCTGTTTTTTACACAGGTTTTAAAAGGTGCCGGAGTAGTAATGAGTGTGTCGAATTTTGCACTTATCGGTATGGCCGGGATGATATCTGCCATAATTCACGCACCATTAACGGCTATATTTCTCATTGCTGAGCTGACCGGAGGATATCAATTATTTCTTCCGCTAATAATAGTTGCTACAACATCGTATGCCACAGCCCGAATTTTTGTAACCAATTCGGTATATACCATTCAGCTGGCAAAGCGAGGGGAATTAATGACTCACCATAAAGATAAGGCTGTGCTTATGATGCTTCAGTTAAGGGATCTTATCGAAACCGATTTTAGTATTTTGCGGCCCACTGCAACTATGGGACAACTCATTGAAATCATACGGTTTGCACACCGAAATATATTTCCTGTTGTTGAGGAAGATGGAACTTTCAGGGGTATAGTTAAACTGGATGATGTGAGACATATTATGTTCGATGACGAAATGTACCAGAATGTTTACGTACGCGATCTTATGTTTATGCCTGATTATGTAATTTTTTCCGATGATACGGTGGAAGAGATAGCACACAAGTTTCAGGAAAGCGGAAGATATAATATAGCGGTGCTGGAACATGGTAAATACCTGGGATTTATTTCCAGGGCGAAATTATTTTCGACCTATCGCGATTTATTAAAGGATTTCTCCGAAGAATAAAGAATAAACCAAATGAATTGGACTGGATTATTAGGAAGGTTTTTAATCTGGAGGGATGAACATCTGCGCCACAGGCAATTCGTATACGTACTGAGTTTTATTATAGGAATAATAAGTGGATTAGCTGCCGTTCTTCTGAAGAATGCAGTTCACTATGTGCAACATTTTTTATTACATAGTCTTCCCATCGATAAGTTGAGCTTTTTATACCTGTTCTTCCCGTTAGCAGGCATTGTACTTACGGTTATTTTCGTAAAATTATTTGTAAAAGATAAAATCGGACATGGTATTAGCAGAATACTCTTTGCCATATCGAAACAAAACGGGAGATTAAAGCCTCACAACAACTATTCATCATTCATTGCAAGTATCCTTACGGTAGGTTTTGGGGGTTCTGTTGGGCTCGAAGCCCCCATTGTGCTGACAGGTTCATCGATGGGTTCCACGTTGGGACGAATTTTCCGTCTGAACTATAAAACGACCATAATACTTATAGGTTGCGGAGCTTCGGGAGCTATTGCGGGTATTTTTAAAGCGCCTATTGCGGCTGTAATATTTAGCCTTGAAGTAGTGATGCTCGATCTGACACTATGGTCGATAATTCCTTTGTTAATTAGTGCTGTAACTTCGTTAACCATATCCTACTTTTTTCTGGGCAAGGCTGAAATATTTTCTTTTGAACTCAGCGAGCAATTTGCTTTAGGACGTATCCCTTATTATATTCTGCTTGGAATATTCTGCGGATTGGTTTCATACTACTTTACCCGTGGAACACTTTTTATTGAATCGCAGTTCGGTAAAATAAAAAATCAATGGTTCAAGCCTGCATTTGGCGGTATTTTGCTGGGTCTGATTCTATTATTTTTACCGCCTTTGTATGGCGAAGGTTATAACACACTCGATGCTCTGCTTAATGGAAATCCGGCAGAAATAACTCACGGCAGCCTCTTCTATGGTTTACAGGATAATATCCTGTTATTTGGAATTTTTCTACTGTTAATCCTGTTATTTAAAGTTGCTGCCACATCCATTACAAATGGTTCGGGAGGTGTTGGGGGTATTTTTGCTCCGGCATTATTTATGGGAGGAATTGCCGGCTACTTTATGGCTCGTATTATAAACCTTTTTGGATTTTTCAATGTATCAGAACGTAATTTTTCTCTGGTAGGTATGGCCGGCATGATGGCTGGCATTATGCATGCCCCTCTTACAGCCATCTTCCTTATTGCTGAGATTACTGGAGGTTATGGTCTGTTATTACCGCTCATTCTTACTTCTACCATTGCTTTCATCACCATAATGTATTTTGAGCCTCATTCCATTTACACCATTCGACTGGCTCAGCGAGGAGAGCTTATCACACATCATAAGGACAAAGCCGTTCTTACTTTAATTGATATGGGAAAAGTAATTGAAAAAGATTTTGTCGAACTCTCACCAAACGATAAACTCCATGAACTGGTAAATGCCATTTCACATTCAAAGCGAAATATTTTTCCTGTTATCAGCAACGGAATGCTGGTTGGTATTGTATTGCTTGATGATATCCGACACATCATATTCAATACCGACATGTACGGATCGACCTATATACGCGACCTGATGATTTTACCTCCTACACATGTGTCGCCTGACGAACCCATGGATGAAGTAATGAAAAAATTTGAAGAAACGGGAAGCTGGAACTTACCTGTAATCCAGAATGGAAAGTATATAGGATTTCTTTCCAAATCTAAATTATTTTCGGTGTACCGGAATTGGTTGCTGGATATTACGGCTGATGAATAAGTTTATACGTATCATTGAAAGGCTAGAATATCGGAAATTCAGAAAAGTATTTTTATGAAATACGATATGAAGATCAAAGCCAGGTCGAATTGAATAAACCTTTTCACAAATTGCCAGCCGGGTTTATGGAATGTCAGCCACGAAAGTATAAGAACAATAAGGATCAATGTTGGTATCAGGGCAGGATAGGTTTTCAAGCTTTCTAAAAATTGACCCTTTAAAAGCAGAATGAATGCCCGCTGCAAACCGCAGGTCGGGCATTCAAATCCTAATAATTGGTGGTAAATACAAGGTAATTGGTGTTTTTCCAACCAATCAATCATACAATTAAAAATAATAACAATTTCTACCAGGATTGCAATCCTGAAAGTCCGCCCAAAATTGCTCCGCCAACTGAGATTACTACAATAACATAAATCAATGATAATCCACCCAACACAATGCCGATAATACTCAGTATACGTCCGGCATTTAAACTTCCGTAACCCGAGTATTTATCCGGCTCCTTAGCATATAATTCTTTTCCTTCTTTTGAGATAACAAGGCCTATTATACCAAGCACAAGGCCTATTATTCCACATCCCAATACAATTGACAGAATGCCTAAAACCAATGTAGCTGAGGCATTTGGTAAAACTGGTTTCATTTGATTTGTAGCCATAGTTTATTTTATTAAATGTTAATGGGTAATATAATTTGTACTATTATTTCATTGCCTTAAGGTTGAGTCCATACATGGTAATAAACAAGGCAGCACCAATAAAATAAGATATAGTGATTATTACGGAAAGAAAGTTATAACCAATCAGTATTATGGGAAGAAACACCAGAATTGCCTTGGCTGCCGAATATAAATAAAAACCGTTCTTATTAAGTTTCCACATTAATATAACTCCTGCCAATGCTAATAAGGAGAGTACAATCCCTAAACCAGCAAGCAGAGGCAATACATCGAATAATTTCAGTATAGCAGTAAACATACTTTCAAGAAAAATAACAGAAGCCGGATTGGTAGCTTCAGCTTCATTCAGGGCCATTTCAAAACCATCCTGGATGTGATTGTAGAATGATGAAAAGAAACTACTGAATAATAAGCTATTAAAACTATTGATAATGTTTAATCCTAGGAAACAAAAACTGATAATACAAATAACAGTAAGAAAGGTAGGGCGTGCATTCTGGTTCGACTGGTTTTCCATAAATTGTATGCTTTGATGTTAACCAAGTTATAAAAAAATAGCTAGGGAGCCGGAAAGTTAATAACTTTTTTTTAACCTGCCTCATTCATAAATTAATAGCTTCATCTTAGCCAAAGCAGGTTAGCCCGATTAAGTTTTATATATGTATATCTTGAATTGAACAAGATAAGACAAATGTTATTCCGTTCTCACAGAATGAATTATAATATTGATCCTCTAAAATTTGTTTCGGGCAGATAAGATTGGTTTGATACATTTAGCAGAAAAAGTAACTTTGTCGCGCGAATCACAAATAAATTAGATTTCATGACAAGAGACACACAGGTTTTTGATTTTATTAAGAAAGAAAAAGAAAGGCAATTGCACGGAATTGAGCTAATAGCATCAGAGAATTTTGTAAGTGATCAGGTACTAGAAGCCATGGGTTCCTGCCTAACTAATAAATATGCCGAAGGATTACCCGGAAAACGTTATTATGGCGGATGTCAGGTAGTAGATGAAGTTGAAACCCTGGCTATTGAGCGTGCGAAAAAACTTTTTAATGCTAAGTGGGCTAATGTTCAGCCTCATTCGGGAGCTCAAGCCAATGCAGCGGTTATGCTGGCCATTATGGTACCGGGCGATACTTTCCTGGGTCTCGATCTTTCTCATGGAGGACATCTTACACATGGTTCGTACGTGAATTATTCCGGTATTCTATATCATCCTGTTGCCTATAAACTTAGAGAGGAAGATGGGCGTATCGATTATGATATGATGGAATCCCTGGCTGTAAAGGAAAAGCCAAAATTGATTGTTTCCGGTGCCTCGGCCTATTCGCGCGACTGGGATTATGAACGCATGCGAGCCATCGCCGATAAGGTAGGAGCAATATTAATGGCTGATATTGCCCATCCGGCCGGACTGATTGCTGCAAAACTGTTGAATAATCCATTCCCCTATTGCCATATTGTAACCACAACTACTCACAAAACCCTGCGCGGCCCTCGCGGCGGATTATTGCTCATGGATGAGGATTTTGAAAATCCGTGGGGTAAAAAAACACTAAAAGGAGTAGTTAAAACAATGACACAACTACTCGATAGTGCCGTATTTCCCGGTATACAGGGAGGTCCGCTGGAACATGTGATTGCATCCAAGGCAGTAGCCTTTGGCGAGGCGTTAACAGAAAGTTACAAAGACTATATGATTCAGGTAAAAAAGAATGCCGCTGTCATGGCAGAGAGCTTTATATCGAAAGGATATCACGTGGTTTCGAACGGTACCGATAACCATTGCATGCTGATTGACTTGCGTACAAAAATCCCCGATATATCAGGTAAGCAAGTTGAAAATACCTTAGTAAAAGCTGATATTACAGTAAACAAAAATATGGTACCTTTCGATAGCCGCTCACCTTTCCAGACTTCGGGAATACGTGTGGGAACTCCGGCAATAACAACTCGCGGTGTCAAGGAAGATGTCATTGTTCAGATTGTTGATCTGATTGACGAAGTGTTGCTGAATATCGATAACGATTCAGTGATTTCAGATGTCAGGAAAAAGGTAAACCGCCTGATGAGCCATTATCCATTATTTGCTTATTGAAATTCTGTTATTAGCATTTATAGTAACCTTTAGCTGTTTTGCAACCTAAGATGTCTACGCTGAAAGAAGAATAATCCGACAGCGAAATAGAATATTGTTAATATGAGTAAGGCTATTAATTCGGGAATAATATCACGTAATTCTAGGTTGGTTATAAGAATTTTATTCAGCGCCGATATAGCATGGGTGGGCGACATTAGGCCCTGAATACTGACAGAATATCTGCCCAGGGTAAATAATGTTTTTCCCTCGAGAGGAAAAGCAGCTCCAGTGAAAAACATGAACAGGAATAAAGGAAAATTACCTACTACCAGCACTTCGTTGGCTGTTTTGGTAAAGGCCGCTATAATAAGACTGAAAGCTATTATCGAGAGGCTTGTCAGCGAGGAAATTAAAATAATAAGTAGTATAGGAGCTGAATAATCAAAACCAAGCGCAATGGCAACCAAAAGCGTAAGCAACAACGAAATAACGCCTACGATTAACTGAATTACGCTGACTCCGGTGAGATATTGAAAACCTGTCATTTCTGATAGCTTCAACCTTATAATAGTTTTACTCTCGACTTCGGTAACAAAGGCAATGGAAGCTGTGAACATAAGCATAATGATGGAAACGATGAGAATTCCCGGTACAATCAGGTCAAAATCGTCGATATTTCCCGAAGAACCTATAGCTATCTCCTTTACCTCGATAAGCCTGGGTTTTTGTGTAACAAAGTCGAGGTAACTATTGAACATTTCGTTAGCCCAGACGGCCGTGATGAGGTAATTCGTATTGGTCAGATCGCCAAAAAACGATACCTGACTTATTAACGATGTGTCGGAGCTTCCGGAAAGCCGCTTGGAAAAATTTTCGGGTATTACTAAAAGTGCATCGCTTTTTCCCTGTTTAAGTTTATCTATTGCTACGTCTACCGATTCTTCTTTCTTTACTGAAAATGGTATTTCGAAAGTATCGGGCAGTTCGTTGGAAAGAAATTGAAACAGTAAATCGCCTTCGTTGATTTGCTGATCTTCTAATTGGACGCCTTTATCGTTATTAACTACCGAAAGTTCATAATGCGGTGTCCAGGTTTCGATAATCAGGTAATACACTATAATAAAAAATGGGCCCATGGAAACCGTAAGAAACAATACCCAGTAACTACGGACTTGCTCGAGAAGACTTTTACGAATTATGCTGATTATCTTCATATGAACCGGTTTACCGTTTATTGCCTGAGGTTTCTGCCTGTGAGATGAATGAAAATATCCTCGAGAGTATTTTCCCGTAATCTCATTTCGGTAATAGAAATATTTTCATTTTTAAGCAATCCAACAATTTCCGGAATTTTCTCGATTAATTTCTTCGACTTAATAATCAGTGCATTATTCCCCGATTTGCTTTGATGCGATAACGCTGGCAGTGATTTAAGCACAAAGGCGGCCCGATTCATATCGCTCACTGGGAAGCACAATTCCAGCAGATCACCTTCTCCAATTGTATTTTTTAGATTTTGCGGGGTATCGAGCAACAACAGTTTCCCGTAATCGATAATGGCAATACGATCGGCCAGGCGGTCTGCCTCGTCCATGTTGTGAGTAGTAAGGATAATGGTTCGTTCGCGACTGTATGATTTTATAAACTCGCGCACAAGTATACGGCTTTGCGGGTCGAGACCGGCTTCGGGTTCATCGAGAATCAGGATTTCGGGATTATGGACTAATGCCAGACAAATGCTCAGGCGCCGTTTCATACCCCCCGAGAACTTGGAGGCAAGTGTGTTTCGTTTCTCTGTAAGTCCGATATGATCGAGTAATTCGTTGGTACGGGATGCTGCTGCAGTGTGTGACATACCATACATTTCGCCCATAAAAACCAGTTGTTCGCGGCAGGTAAGCTTCGGGAAAAATATATTATCCTGCGGACAATACCCGATATGCGATTTGATATTAGCATCAGTACTGTGCCGTGTAAATTCAATATTACCAGAGGTGGGTGGCAGCAGGCCGCAGATCATGTTTATTGTAGTGGTTTTACCGGCGCCGTTCGGGCCAAGGAAACCAAAGATCTCACCTTTTCGAACATCGAACGAAATGCTATCGACAGCTGTGAACGTTTCGAATTTCCGCGTAAGGTTTTGAATCAAAATAACGGTCTCGTGTACCATATTATTTGAGGGCATAGTTGGTTTAATAACGGATTGATGTTACGGCACAAATATCGGATTTTTTTCAAAACATGAACTTTCGCCAATATGGAAAAAATTGGTGAATAAGTTAAAAAAGGTATACCGGATGCTTGTTAGTGAAACTCATCTTTTGGGAGCGTGCGAACCAAAAGATGCAAGTTGAACTAATTCCGCTTTGCGGGATTGCTGGATGCAAGGTGCTAGTTGCTGGTCTACCCACTAATATCCTGAGAAATAAGAATAAGGATTTCTCTGTTCGATAATTAAATGACGATTAATTATGATAAATACTAAATTGTATGGCACAAGTCACTAACAAGGTGTAGAAAACATGGCTACGTGTCGTCCTGCGCCACGATTACACCGCAAGATTCAAATACAATTTAAAAATGGTTTCAATTCACCGTGAAACTTTAATAATTTTAAACACGGGGCTTGCATTCTGTTGACATGAACATATAAATGTTTAACTTGTAACACTGAATAATGTCTTGGGGTGTGCTTGCTTAGCGTATGTTACATCCGATCTTATGTGGCAAAGCTCACGAACGTAACTTTATGAATAAACCAAAATCCTAACTTATAATAAATATGAAAACCACTCTTTTGCTAATAGGATTATTAATCTCATTGACTGGTTTTTCACAGTCAGTAGATTCTGTGCTGATCAAAGGGCAGATTATTTCAAAAGATAACTATCCGCTACCCTATGCTACCGTCAGAATTGCTAATACCGATAAAATAGTTAATTCTGACCTGAATGGTCAATTTGAAATTTGGTCACCAATTGAGGGAATACTTGAATTCTCATGTATTTCTGAACCATATAGAATAAGCACAAATTCTCTTGGTGTACCTGAAGAGAATGAAATAATTAAGTTCAAATTTAATCTTAAGAAACCAAGATCCAACTATAGATCAAGAAAATTGAAAGGTCGAACTATAAAAGTTAACAAACACTATTCAAATCAATTTTCTGATTTAATCTTAGCTTATTATGATTCTGACTTCGAGCGAATTACTCAGAAGCATTTTGAAAATCATCATTATCAGGATCACAAAATAATTTTTATGATTGATGGACAAATAATGGATAAAAGTTTCTCCTTATCAGATATAGATTATAATTCGTTAGATAAGATAATGATATTAAAGATTTTAGATAGTGTTGATAAGATAATATTTATGATATCCACAAAAGAAAAATAATTTTCTCATGCTCTGCCATTAATAAGGTGTAGAGCGCATAGCCATATGTCATCCGCAGTCAGATAATAAAGCAAAAACCAAATTGCAGCCAGATACTAATTGTCACCGCGATACTAAACCGACAAAAAGAAGCGGGCTTTTGCTTGTTGACATGAACGCAGAAATGTTTAACTTACATTGCTAAATAACGTGTTTTAGTAAGCATACGTTACGCGCCCTACACACGACCGTTATATTATGCCGGGTACGATATAGGGACATCCTTTACAAAGTTATAGTGACATAGTTTACACTTTT
>CAYMQP010000126.1:0-10498 GCA_964392505.1 uncultured Bacteroidales bacterium | reverse complement strand
GCATGATAGTATTCCTATAGAATCAATTACTGAATATTATCGTATCCTCGGATTTACCTGGAACAATTTCGTTTTGTATAAATGGAAAGAAATAGTGACTTTTAATGATGGTCAGCCCGATTCGGTAAAATATTACGAATATGATGGAGATTCTACTTTGTTTGCCGATCATATACTTAATACCAATGAATTGGTAAATTGCTCACAAATTATTATAAGTCCAAATCCGACGACAACACACGTTAATATTAAAATTTTAAATTACTATATCGGGCCTTCCAATATCACCTTAATATCCAGCGATGGAAAACTTCAAAAACGTTATCTTCTTTATAAGGATGAATACGATTTTTTTTGGGAGATTGAGTTAAACGATATTCCCGATGGGGTATATTTTATAAAATTCGATTTTAAAGGCCTGTCCCAAGTACAAAGATTTATAATGGAATAATCACTTGTGAATTACGAAATCTCCTTTTTAAAGGCCCTTTTCTTTACTATTGTAATAGAGACACTTTGTTTAATTGTATTCATAAAATATTTCTTGAGAAATAAAATTACAATTAGTCTCTGGCTTATTATGCTTACAGGATTTACCAGCTCATTTGCTACCCTGCCCTATCTCTGGTTCATTTTACCCTTGTTTATAAAAACAAAAATACTCTATGAAACAGTTGGTGAATTATTTGCCATTGTTGCTGAATCACTTATAATAGCAGGCTTTACAAGATTAAAAATAAAGTACGCAATATTTCTTTCTTTTATGTGTAATATGCTCTCTTATTTGGCCGGTCTGATCATTAATTGAATTATTGTTAGTTACATTTCATTATACAGATCAGGTATCATAAAAGTGTCAAATATCAGGATCTAAACGAAGTTTGTTTTCTATATTTAGTTATTGTTTGCAATGTAAGTGAATTCCTGTTATCACACCTTATAAATCGCGACAATCATGGAAAATGAAAAAAAACAAATCGAAGATCTTATCCTAAATTATTATCATAAAGGTCACGAAATCTCCGACGGAGAGCTCTACCGATCGATACTTCACGATAACTGGCAAATATTCTGGATAAATCAGGACGATAAGGTTGAATGTACCGACAAGGATACCTATATTTCATGGTATAAACCCGAAAATCGAAATGAAAGATTAAAATGGACTACCGAAATCCTTTCTATTGATATTGAAGGTAAACTCGCAATAGCCAAGATTAAAATATTTAACCAGGATTTTGGTTTCCTCGATTATTTTAGTCTGATGAAAGAAGACGGCAAATGGTGGATCGTAAATAAAATTTCAAAAAGTCTGGATAAAAAATAGTTAATTATTTCAAAAGATATAGAGGTAATGTATCTCAATGGCTATCTTTATGTCGTTATCTGAATTTTTTAAAAACCATAGTCTTTTAATAAAAACTTAACCATGAAAATTTTGATTAAAAGAAATTCTACTTATTTGAATACCTCAACAATAATAGTGTGCATTCTGTTTGTATATTTATTCGCTTTCCATATTACTATTTTAGCTCAGCCAGTTGTAACCGACATGATTCTGATACCTAGTGGTGAATTTGTTATGGGTAAAAATTCTGAAAGAGGATTCGGTTTTAGTCCTGCACACACTGTAACCATCGATTCATTTTATATCGATAGGCATGAAGTAACCAATGCTGAATATAAAGCCTTTTGCGATGCCACAGGGCACAGACTACCTGAATTCTGGAATAATGATATATTCCGGTGCGGCGATAATTATCCCAACCATCCGGTTATTGGTATTAACTGGTACGATGCCAATAAATATGCCGAGTGGACAGGTAAACGACTTCCAACTGAAGCTGAATGGGAATATGCCGCCCGCGGAGGTTTGGTTAATAAGGATTACCCGACCGGCGATACGTTAGGGCGAATTGAGGGAAAAAAATCGTTCCCATGGATCAACAGAATTGCTGAAGCAGGATTATTTCCTCCGAATAATTATGGTTTGTATGATATGGATGGCAATGTATGGGAATGGGTTGCCGATAGTTACGATGAAAATTACTATGCCGATAGTCCGGCTTTAAATCCTAAAGGACCGGCTGATAAAATCAACAAGGTTATAAGGGGAGGAAGTTGGCATTCAGGGCCGATGTGTAAAAGAGTATACTTCCGCAAAGGGCTACCAGCTAACTGGGTTGACTTCGCCGTCGGATTCCGTTGTGCGCGTGATTAAAAGACCTCATGAAAAAAACTCAGAATCAGTTATAATACATATCATAGTAATTTAATACCTTTACTAAACGTTTATTTCCAGTATGTTATATCTAAGTTCAATGTGTTTTAAACACTCCAGCTATGGAAATAACTGTCGACTATGATCGAGATCAGGATATTGTAATTACGAGACCTGTTGCAGAAATTACAAAGGAAAATGTCAGATTGGCCGTCAAGAAGGCGCTTGAAATTTCGAAAAGAAATAATTGCTATAATTTGCTATTCGATACCAGAAAATGCCCTGTTGGTCATACACTGGTTGAAGGATTTTTGACTATGCGTGATATGAAACAGAATATTGGACTCTCTTATAACTATAAAGTGGCAGTTTTATACAATCCATCAACTTATCCTGAAAGTAGGGCTAATTTTATTGAGACTATAGTATCTAACAGGGCGAATCCACCTTTTAAGATGTTCAGGAATAAGTCGAACGCGATAAAGTGGCTAAAAGAAATCAAACAAACAGAAATAAAAGATTAGGTTTCCTTTGAATGATCAACATTTATACCATAATATCTCAATGCTGCTATTTGGTAATGCAATTTGTATTGATAACTTAAATATCCTAAACCTAAAATTATCTTAAAAACCTTATTACCTTCGGGGCATTAGAACCTTTACTGGTGAAAGTTTCAATTACTAAAAAATATCACATTAATCGAGGCGTTACATAACAATTATGCGCCTGAACATTATTTTTCTAATTGCCAGGTGAAAATTTACAGGCATGTCGACGACAGTTAAAAAGCAGGAATACAGAATTATTCATAAACAAAGTTTTTCATATAATGTTTTTGTCTTCATAATCGTATCCTGCAAGTTTAACTTTGTTTGAACATGCTTTCTCGCCATAATGCCCATTTGTTTATACCGATCCGGATTTTCATAGATATACTTTATAGCTTTAGCCAGCTCTTTTGCATTTTTCTTAGCTATCAGTAATCCGTTTACATTATGTTCTACCAAATCTCTATTACCGGGTATATCGGTAACAATGGCTGGTTTTCCCAAAGCCATAGCCTCAATAACTGCTTTATTTAGCCCTTCTCCCTTTATTGATGATAAGATGAACATATGGCAGGCAGCGACAATATTAATAGCATCATTTCGGTATCCGGTAAGTACAATCTTTGCTTTGTTCATGCAATGGTTTATAATTTTCAGATTATTTATATTGTCCACACTCGATCCGACAAGTAATAAATAGATGGGAAGATTTTCGGGTAGGTAATCCAGTGCACCAAGCAAATACTTTATCCCTTTCATTGGACGATAGTTAGCAACATTTACCAGCACAAAAGCATTATCGGGTATGCCGAATTCCTTTTTCAAATCAATAGCAGGATAATTATCATACCAACTAAGATCATGTCCCTTAAGAATTGTTATGGCCTTACTTTTATCGAAGAAAAGTTGTCTTCTAAAACTAGTCCTAACACCGCTTGAATTACAAATAATTTTATCGACTCTGGGATTAAGGTATTTGAAGTAGTCAGCCGGATTGTACCAATGAATATGACCCGCAAATCCCCTGTACAGTATTATTTTTACCGGAATTCCTCTTGCCGCTCTAATTCCATTAATAATTGATTTACTATTGAATAAATGTATAATATCATATTTCCCTTTAAGTAATTCATTCCTGATTAAAGCAATCTCGTTTTTGTCGAATTTTTTCTCAGGATGAAAATCGATAATCCTGATACCTTCCGCTTGCAATCGCTCAACATATTCAGAATCTCCATATGTCATAATAGTAATATCGAAACCCTTTTTTGACAGACCTATAAACATTTCGGCCTCGGGACGCGCGGAATGATACGATCTGAAATTACTTATTGCTAATACTTTAATCGACACGAAATGAATAAATACAAATTATGAAGGGCAATTTAACTATAATCTGAATATCTTTATAATACAAATCACAGGAAAAAAGGGAACAGGATTAAGCTATGTAATTACAGAAACCTCTTCTGACTTTCTAATCAGGGACGTACATTTACATTATAAAATCTATATTAATTCTAATGCTTATTTTTCAAAGTTAGTCCTTGAAGGCAATTATCAAACCATCTTGGGTTCCGACATATAGAGTTCCATCAGCACCAATAGTAGGTTGGCCGTAGCCAATATTCAAATCATACTTCCACTTCAGTTCGCCATTTTCAGTAAGGGCATACAGGTAACCATCCCAACTGCCAATATAAACGTGTCCGCGTGCATCGATGGTTGGTGTTGAAGCAACGACATTGCCTGTCTGGTATTTCCATTTTTCTGTACCATCGGGATTCAAAGCATAAATATAGCCATCTCTGCCTCCAAAAACGATCGTATGATCGCTACCAACGGCAGGACGGCTCCAGGCACCATCAGTAACTGTATAATTCCATAAATCGTCTCCAGCGGCAGTTAGCGCAAGAATGCCAATTTCGGAACCAATGTAGATTGTTCCATCAATATCCAAAGCCATATCGTAACTTATATTGACTGTTAGTTGTCTTTGCCATTTTAGTGAACCATCAGGTTTTATGGCATATATAGTATTAAGGTAATCGACAATAAGTATGGTACCATCCACCATCAGGGCAGGTGACGAGGCAGTTGATCTGTCGGTATTATATTTCCATCGTAATCCTCCTTCGGGTGATAATGCATACAAATAACCACCTCCATCTGCAATATAAATAGTGCCATCAGGAGCAATAGTAGCCGCGCCATTCACCCCTCCATCATATTGATCTTCCGTTTCAAATTCCCACTTTTCATTTCCTTCAGGATCGACAGCAATGATTCCTCCCTGAGTAAAACCCGTAACCGACATTTGGTACATTCCTGTTGCATATATGGTTTCATCGGAGCCTAATGTTGGCATTGTTCTTAAATAATATCCCATATCGGCACTCCAAAGTAAACTACCATTTATACTTAGTTTAATCATACGTGTCCAGTTCATAGAATAAAGATTACCATCGTCGTCGATTACAGGAGAAATAGCATCTTCGATATGATATCCAGGACTTGCATTATAAGTCCATATCACGGTAGCCTGATCTGGTCCATTATATGTACTCTGGGAGCTTCGGCGCGAATCGTGTCCATCGCATGGCCAAGGTGAGTTTAACATACCCATAAGGCCCGTTGAATCGATTATTTCCTCCGGTACGTAATTGTTATCATCTTTTTCGCAACTACACAGAATAGCTGACAGAAATATTATGAATATAACAAAAAACAGGTTATACTTTCTAATAAACATAATTTTAAGATTATAATTCAACATAAGGGATAAAGTTTATTTAGGTTTGAAATAATAAATTAAGCTTGCACTGATATCTAATTTGAAGTTGTTAAATTTTTGTATTTCATAATTACTTTTCCTAATGCCTTTTGTATCAGTACCAATATACCATGCAGGTAACGCTTCGATTTCAAAACTGAATTTTTGGGCAAATGTTAAGGCTATTCCCCCACCAAAACCAAAGATTAGTGCACCATAGGTTGCTTTTTCTATAACCTGTGGAGACGATTCAAAATAAGATGCGTTGGTAACTCTCATCCAGGTGCCTGAAAGATCAAAGTCCAAGAAAGGCTGAAAAATTTCCGACTGCCCGAGATACGATTTAAAACCAATATATTTAATAACATTAAAACTGGCTCTACCTTTTGTACTATCCATGAACATACAGGTGTGCAAACTGTGCTTGTATAAAAAGTCGAGGGCAAAGTTCCTGAAACGGATACCCCCATTTACACCAAATCCAAATCCGGGATCGAGTTTAGGAACCAGAATCATTTCCTCATCAACGGCGAAATACGACTCTCCATCGAAGCTTCCGGTAATTAAAACATTATTTGCCGATACTCCAAGATAAGGCCGGTAACTTATTGTCGGTATATTTTGTGCGGCAGAGTGTAAAAAGGTTGCCACTAATGCAAACAGGATAAAAAAGTTTTTCATGTTAGTCAGGTCGTTTTAGGCAGATATGAGACAAAACATTGAATCGTTACATATAATTACAAATTTATTTTAATTTGCATTGTAAAATGAAGTAATATAACTATGTATAGCTTGCAAATTCAAACTAAATAGTAAAAAATAGGTAACTCCTTTTTGAACATATTGCGTGTTGTAAGCTGCCAATTACAAGTCGCTGTATGAAATTAAAAATATAAATTCTCAACCAAACTTGTAACAACTACCCTTCAACCTTCATTTCTAAATGGATCAGCAAATAAAATTTAATCAGTTTATTCAACAATGCCTGGCGGGAGACCGGAAAAGCATTGAAATACTGAAATTCAATATTCATATGCTGATTAAACAATGGAGCCGAAACAATATGTACGAAACCGACTGGGTAGCAGAAAATAAAATTGTAATTAAAGAAGAGCAATTTCTCTCGCAGTGTTTTAATTTATGTTTTGATGTAATTCAACATGATGTAACGATATTCAACAGCTATGCCGATTTTAAATCGCATGTACTGAAAATTGCGGAAAAACATCTGCATAGAGCATTTCTTTTGTTTTATAATTTGTTACTAAGTTTAGATGATAAAGCCTGGACTATAACGCATAAAGTATTATATACCAGGAGTTATAGTTGGATAAAGAAGAAAGGAATATCGGATCATGAACAGATCAAGGTAGTGTTCAATGAAGGAATGGCCCGATTATACGAAAAGCTGGTTGGTGTAAAATTAAAATTCGATCATGCTGCAAAACTGAAATCTTATTTCTTCAGAATCCTCGAATTGCTGATCCTTGAATATTATCGCGAAAGTAAGCGGTATTCATTTCAGGAACTTGACAAACATGAAATTAAAAAAATACCTTTTGATCAAAATATAATCCATGATCTCATTAATGAGGAAGAGCATCAAAAGCTCCGGCAGGCTGTTAAAAAACTTTCTGAGACAGAACGTATTATTATTCTGGGATATTACTATGAAAAAACGACTTTGAAGGAAATAGCGAACAATCTGGGAAAAAGTGAAGAAAATATAAGGGTTTTAAAACATCGCTCCCTGAAAAAGCTAATGGAAATTTTACAATAACTATGTTGATTAATATTTTATGAAAACATTTAAACATGATGATATTGTCAGAGAAAATCTCATCGAAAAGTACCTGATGCAGCAACTTAACCAAGAACAAGAAACTGCTTTTGAAGAACATCTTCTGTATTGCAGCCATTGCAGGGAAGAGTTGCAACGCCTGGAGAAAATAATTACCGGAATAAAAGATACTCTATATCTAGATGGGTTTCCTGATAAAACTACGGTAAAGGTTAACAACCATGAACAGAAGAAAACAAAGCATGTTCTATTTCCACGACAAGTCATCACTATAGCTGCAGGCATTATTTTGTTGCTGGGTCTGACCGGAATATTATATATTGTAATGCAGCGTACTGAACCAACGATATTGACCCACAAGGAGGAGAAAAAAGAAGATCGTTTGCCAACAGTGAAGCATGACAGTGATTCAGTACCTCAAGAAATAATCCCTGAACTTGATTCTGATGCTCAAGCTGTATCGGTCGAATCTGTTGATTTACTGGCCGAAAATTATAAATCGCATGCACTATATGAAAGCATGATTACAAACATTGTCCGGTCAGAAGAGATAGATATTAATGAGCCTGCCGATAGTATTACCATTGGAATATCGCAGGAAGTAACATTCAAGTGGTACTCTGACCAGTATTCGGAACTGGAGTTAATAATTCTATCAAATAAAGGGGAACCGGTTAAAAAATTTAAAGGTGAAAGCCCTATTAGAATTAAAGATTTGAGTAAACGTGGTTTGTATTATTGGAAACTCGACAGCCAGGATGAAACACTTGCGGCAGGGAAAATATACGTCAGGTAGTGTGTTATTCGCCAATTATAGCAAAACCTGCCCAGAATAATGGATAATTTGTTTCCTCATCCTCTAAAAGCTTCAACTTGGCAAGTTGCAATGCTTTTGAATAACTGATCCCCTCCATAATATAGGTATAAAACCAGGTCATTAGTTCGCTGGTAAATTTATCGTTCACCTTCCAGAAAGAAAAGACAATGTTTTGTGCTCCGGCATATAAAAAACCACGGTTTAACGACATAATCCCTTCACCCTTCTCAATTTTACCAACGCCCGTTTCACAAGCACTTAAAACAACCAGGTCAGCATTTAGTCTGAGATTATAAATTTCATTCGCGAAAAGCACACCGTCATTCATATGTTCGTTACCGGAGAATTCTAATTCCCTGCTGATTTCAGCATCGAAAGTATTATTTGATTCTACATTTGTAAAAACAAGTCCTGAAAGATCGGGCTTATCAGGATTTATTAAGCCATGCGTTGCCAGATGAATGTATCGGAAGTTTTCGCATTGCTCTTTAAGATTAGCCTCGGTAGCCTGATCTAAAAGGTAACTTTTAGCTGTGTAATTTTTTGCTTTAAAAAGATCGGAAATAGTAAGTATTTCTTTGCGTGTATAGGGAAGTGCATTTATAGTAATTCCATCGGCGGATACAAGCGAACGAACATTTTCATCATAAAATGAATCCATAAATCTTTCAGTTGAATTTTTATTGGCCGATACCTGGTTTTCATCAGTAAATACAGGAGCAAAGCCAAGAAAACCATTGTTTTTTACACGCTCCCTTGAGTTAATCTCCAACCATAAAGTAGCTGAATAATGGTATGATATTTCAAAGTCATAAATCATATAATGCGGAGTTGTTGAAGTCGGATCTTCTTTGTTATACTTTTCGCTTACAAGTGTTTCAAAAGGTAAATACAATAAGTTTTTATCAGGTATTATGAGGAGTTTTTTCTTGCTGGCAATATAATTTTCGACAGGTTTAATTAATATTTTATATAATAATTGTGACGAGGATAATAACTTGTCAGGTTTAAATCTTCTAATGTTAGCCAAGTGCTCAGCTATCAGATCATCTAGAGAAGAAATGTCGTGTATTTCGCAGATTTTGAAAATTTCGTTACCCAATATAAAAACAAATACCGATGAATCGCTGATTAAATATTCAAGCATTAGTGTTTCCTCATTTAGCCGCGACTGAATATCGCTGATATTAAATAAACTATCTGTTAGAGTGATTTCCTTAACTACTGTATGTTTTTCGATCCTATTTCTCAATGAATTTAATTCAAGCATCGCATTGGCATACCTGGAATTGAAATAATCCAATTGCGGCTGAATACTGTCTCTTTCCGAAATCTGTATATCTGTAATTCTACTTTTATAATAACCTACCTGTTTGAGTAATTCTCTTTCCTGTTTCACTAAACTATCGGGTATATTCCAGTAATTCTCTAGCCTGCAACGTCTCATAGTTTCCAATAATGTAGCCGATTTATTCATTTCTGAGAAGTTAAATGACATTACAGATAATTCTGGTGTTGGGTCTATTCTGTTTAATTCGGTTGAGGTCCTAAGGGCTTTACCATAGACATCTGCCATATTATTCAGCATGATTATCTTACTATCAGGCAACGTGAAATCTTCCCGAATGAATGATGCCAGTTTAGTTGCGGCAATGTATGTCTTTACTGATGACCTTATACTTTCTGTATCTTTATATACTTTATGATACTTATACTCAATGTCGGCATAATCAATAAGCATTTCAAGAAAATCGAGTTCATCGATGATACTTGCGTACTCAATATATTCAACATTGTCAGGAAATTCTTTATAGTAGTTTAACTCAAGAGCTATATTATAATAATATCTGGCAGAATCATATAGCCCGGATTCTGCGAAGATATATCCTAGATCCTTATAGCCATGAGCTATATCAGGATGAGGAGGTATATATAATGAATTAAGCAGACCTATTGCTTTCTGCTGGATAGCAATAGCTTCATCCCTTTCTCCCTGTTTCAACAAATTCATGGCCATCTGAGAATAAAGAATAGGTGCCTTTGGATGATTTTCACCAAAAAATGCCTGTATTATTTCCAAGCCATTTTGAATTATTTCTGCCTGTTTTTGAATACTATCAAGTTCAGCATAAACCTCCGAAATATTAATTAATGAGCTGACAATTTCGGGATGATTTTCCCCAACAGTAGTAATATAAATATTTCTGCATTTTAAAAAGTATTTGAGCGCTTCCTCGTAGTCTTTCAGTATAAAGTACAATTCGCCAAGATTACTGTATGCTCCTGCCAGATAAGCAGTTTCATGCTTAAAATATCTATTAACCAACTCAAGCTC
>CAYMQP010000125.1:0-10573 GCA_964392505.1 uncultured Bacteroidales bacterium | reverse complement strand
TCATTATTCTTTGTATTATTCTAGGTACCTATATTTTAATTTTCCTGTTGATATTTATTGGTTGGCATCAATTAAATGAAATCCTATCCGATTCAGAACTTCCTTCCGTAAGTGTAAGTGTTATTATAGCTGCCCGAAATGAATCCAGTACTTTACCTCTCCTATTGAATGATTTATACCACCAGCTTTACCCCAAAGAATACTTTGATATTATAATAATTGATGATCATTCCGAACAGTCAGTAGGTGAGTTAGATCAGGTAAAAAACTTTCCATTGAATAACTTGAAAGTGGTGAGCCTATCAAATAACAAATTTGGAAAAAAACAGGCTCTTCTCTTAGGTGCCAGTCAAAGTAAGGCAGAGCTCTTGTTATTTACCGATGCCGATTGTCGTATCGGGGAACGCTGGATTCAGACTTTTGTTAAATATTATTACAGAAATGCATCTGACTGTCTTATTGGTTTGGTTACCTATGAGCCAGAACCAGGTTTCTTTCAATCGTTTTACCAAGCCGATCTTGTAAGCCTTGTTGTTAGCGCAGCCGGCACAGCATCATTGGGATTTTCCACGATATGTAACGGTGCCAACTTTGCAGTTAAACGCAATATATATAGTAAGTATGCAGAGCGCAGCTATACGAATATCAACTCTGGCGATGATGTATATCTGTTACATGCATTAAAGAAGAATAATAAATCCATAACAGTAGTAAAAAATAAGGCAGGTATTGTTCGAACAAAAGCTCCTATAACTATTAAAGATTTTTTAAATCAAAGGATTCGCTGGGCATCTAAAGGAATCCAATATAACGATACGGCAACCGTATTACTTGCTCTTTTAGTTTATATGTCAAATTTCAGTCTGTTATCAGCAATCCTCTTTTCTTTTTTGGGATGGATAACATGGTTTGTCTGTATTATTCTATTTTTTTTAAAAATAATAACCGACTGCTTGCTACTAACAGCCGGTCTTAGGTATTTTGAGATAAAAAGAATTATCTATCTAGTCCCGTTTTATGAATTACTGTATCCTCTGTATGCTTTGGTTATGCCTATTCTTGGAATATTAAATCTCTACACATGGAAAGGTCGTTCAGCAAGGAAAAACCATACCTAATCAACCAGCGTGATAATTTTGTTAATTAATTCTTTTCCGTTTTGTATAGTAAAATAATAAGTGCCAGCTTTTAAGTCGGTTATTTTATCTGACAAATCGCTGTAATGTATTCCACCAGTAGAAATATGTTCGTCGAATATTCTAACTACTTTTCCGTTTGCATCGCTTATGCTGATATTTAGAGTACCTGCTGACATGGCATTATATTCGAGGGCAAGAGATGAGCTAGTCGGGTTCGGATACAATAAAATGCTTTCGGTCAATACAGGTGGAATATAATTCATAGCATTATTATTATATGCTGCCTGGTATTTAATGGTAACACTATTCCCTGATTTTACGGTATACTCAGTAAGTACCAGTAATGGGTAACGATGCGCTTCATTATACCATCGATAAGTAATAATTCTCACTTCTTGCGAGGTACTATTAATTGTATGTGTGTAGTTCTTTTCGGTTCGAACACGAAGAGTATTATCATACACAGTATTGCCTGGTAGGTGTAAAGTTCCATAAGCATCTGCTTCTACAGTATAAGTCCCCATCATTTCTCCGCCGATTTTTCTGGAATAATAAGTATTTCCTGAAAAAGTACCATAAAATTGATCCCCATAGGAAAAGGGATACTTCATTTTTATAAAGGGAACATCATACCGTATTTGCACTCTTCCATTTGCAGAAGAATATCCATATTGTGCAATTTTATTATCATTAACTTTAAAATAAAACCTCGAATCGAATTCAGCCAGCTCCGTATTACTTTCCTGAAAGGTTGAGCCAATTTCGGTAGTTCTGGAATTTTTCAGAAAACCTGTAAATGAACGAACGAATTCCAGGTCGCTGAAATCCCAGGTAACATTGGCCCCGGAAAGACCTGCATCTTTGTAAACGCAATATGACATAGGATTATTCACATCTGCCTTAAGTGCATTAATTTCGAAGGTGAGCACAGGTTGAGCACTTGCAACAGAAAACATTAATGATATAAAAACCGATATAATTACAATCCTTTTCATAGTTAGTAGTGTTATTTGTATTAGCTAAATTAAAGAAAAATAGTATCAAAAATAAGGATTCTAATTCCCCAATTCAGAAATAAATTTGATGCGAACAAGCCTTATATCTTCCTCGGTATATTCATCCTCACCTAATTCTGTTAAAGCATCGTCAATCGATTCAGTTTCAGCTTCCTCTTTAAAGTAATCATAAATTTCCTCCTGATGTTCTTCATCCATAACCTGATCAATAAAATAATCGATATTCAGTTTCGTACCGGAATTAATAATAGCTTCTACCTCATCAAGAAGTTGTCCCATCTCCAGGCCTTTTGCAGCGGCTATATCGTCGAGGCGTATTTTCCTGTCGATGCTCTGAATAATATATACTTTAAGACCCGACTTGTTCACAACTGATTTGACCACCATATCCTGCGGGCGTTCAATTTCCTTCTCTTCAACATATTTTTTAATCAAATTGACAAATTCTTGCCCGTATCGTTTTGCTTTTCCAACACCAACACCCGTAATGTTATGCAATTCCTCCAAGTTAGTCGGGTATTGTATTGACATATCCTCGAGCGAAGGATCCTGAAAAATAACAAATGGAGGTACTCCTAATTGTTTTGAAATTTTTTTCCGCAAGTCTTTTAATATCTGGAATAGTTCTTCATCAGCAGCGCCCGAACCACCCTGAAGATTCACAATAATATCATCATCCTCAGTTTCTGGATATTCATTATCTTCTGATAGCATGAACGAAACGGGATTTTTAATGAATTCAAGTCCTTTTTCTTCAAGCTTCAGCAAGCCATAGTTTTCAATCTCCTTGGTAATGAGACGTGCAATAAGTGCCTGCCGAATAGCAGCATTCCAGTATTTCGTGTCGTGTTCTTTTCCCTCACCAAACTGTTCAATCTGATGATGCTTATATGCTTTAACTGCCTGGGTTTTAATTCCTGCCAGTATGTTTGAAATATGATCGGCTTTGAATTTTTCTTTTACAGCCAGTATTGTCTCAAGTATCAAAACCACATCATCCTTACCTTCGAATTGCCGTTTTGGATTCAAACAGTTATCGCAATTATCGCACTGTTCGGGCATTTCTTCACCAAAGTAATTCAGCAGCTGTTTAGGCCTGCAAACCGAAGATTCGGCATAAGAAACTGTTTCGAGTAATAATTGTTTACCTATTTCCTGTTCGGCAACAGGTTTACCTTGCATAAACTTTTCGAGTTTCTGGATATCCTTATAACTATAGAAAGTAATACATTTACCTTCACCACCATCACGTCCTGCCCGGCCAGTTTCCTGATAATACCCTTCGAGGCTTTTGGGTATATCGTAATGTATTACGAAGCGAACATCGGGCTTATCAATTCCCATACCAAAAGCAATTGTGGCAACAATGATATCGATATCTTCCATCAGAAACTTATCCTGATTCGATGCTCGTGTAGTTGCATCCATACCGGCATGATATGGTAAAGCTTTAATTCCGTTTACTTTAAGTGTTTCTGCTATTTCTTCAACTTTCTTTCGGCTTAAACAGTATATTATCCCTGATTTACCCGGATTATTTTTGATATACTTTATTATTTCTTTTATGGCATTTTTCTTTGGACGTACTTCATAATACAGATTTTCTCTTCGAAAGGATGATTTGAAAATGCCTGCATCGAGTATCTCCAGATTTTTCTGTATATCGTGCTGTACTTTGGGAGTTGCTGTCGCGGTCAGAGCTATAATGGGAGCCTTCCCAATTCTATTGATTATGGGTCGGATTCTGCGATATTCTGGTCGGAAGTCGTGGCCCCATTCCGAAATACAGTGTGCTTCGTCAACAGCGTAAAATGATACTTTAACCTGGTTTAAAAAAGCAATATTTTCTTCTTTTGTCAATGATTCGGGAGCCACATACAGCAACTTTGTTTTACCATCGATAACATCCGTTTTTACCTGGTGCACCTGACTCTTAACCAGGGAAGAGTTAAGAAAATGAGCAACTCCATCTTCTTCACTAAAACTACGCATAGCATCTACCTGATTTTTCATAAGTGCGATGAGCGGAGATATAACAATAGCCGTCCCATCGAGTAGTAAGGAAGGTAGTTGATAACATAACGACTTTCCACCACCAGTAGGCATCAAAACAAAGGTATCCTTTCCTGCCAGAATATTCTTGATTATTAATTTCTGATTGCCCTTAAAACTGGTAAAACCGAAATGTTTTTTTAATACATCGTTCAAAGAAATATCCACACCAACACTCATTTCAAACCAATATTTTATCGTGAAGATAAAAGCACACAGCTAATCCTGAAAAACTTCATTTTTATACGCTTCACTATTTAAAAGGTTCACGATATTTTTTCAGGTTTCGATTTTTCAATTGCTCTATCAATCTATTCTAAAAATACTAAGTTTTTTTCAAACAGTCACAAAATGATATGTTATTCTTATGCTGAGTATAACTATGTTCTTAGCATTATTGAAGTGATTTTTACAAGTATTATCGCAGAAAAAAAATGCTCGGTTATCAACCAAAACATATTTTAATTGTCATTAGAGGAGAAGTTTTGCTGTATTTTCAAATTTATATAGGAATATATGCTCAACCTTGCTTATGTTTGCGATCTAAAGTATTCAATAATGAGTGCCGATAATCCACACGAAGAAATGACCTTTTTGGAGCATCTTGAAGCATTGAGATGGCATATTGTGCGATCGGCTGTAGTAATAATAATGGTAGGCATTGTAGCATTTCTATTTAAATATGTTGTTTTCGATGTTATCATTCTCGGACCAAGCAGCTCAGATTTTATAATCACCCGCTGGCTATGTAATTTTGGTAAACATTCTTTCCTGAATACAACAGCCCTTTGCCTGAACCAGGATCCCATCAGATTACAGAATATACAAATGGCAGGTCATTTTATGGCGCATATTAAAATATCACTTATTACCGGTATTGTAATTGCCTTTCCATATGTGTTCTATGAATTCTGGCGGTTTGTAAAACCGGCCCTGTACACCACTGAACGTAAAGTAGCACGTGGTGCTATTGTTGTTATATCCCTTCTGTTTTTTGTCGGGGTTCTTTTTGGTTACTTTATCATTTGCCCTTTATCGATAAATTTTCTGTATAACTACCAGGTTTCCGATCAGGCAATTAATGATATACAGCTAATGTCATATGTTTCACTGATTGCTAGTATCTCTCTTGCTGCTGGCGTAATTTTCGAACTTCCTGTAATTGTTTTGTTTTTTAGTAAAATTGGTTTATTAACGCCCAAATTTCTTAAAAAATACCGTCGACATGCTATTATCTTAATACTTGTTGTATCGGCAATAATAACTCCACCTGATATTTTTAGCCAAATACTTGTATGCTTACCTTTATTGCTTCTTTATGAAATCAGCATCAGTATAAGTAAGCGAGTAACCAAAAAAATGAATGAACTCAATGATGATCATAAGCAGTAATTGACTACTGATATTAAAAATATATATGTGATAACTATTATATAGTAACCGTTATACTTATTAATTTCAATCAAATCCATAATGCGAATTATCAATATAGGCATAATTATTCTGTTTTTCACTTTAAATCTTTCAGCTCAGAAAACCGTAGTTAGGGGCACTGTCACTAATGCTGAAACAGGAGATCCTATTCCCTTTGTAAATATTGTATTTCAGCATAGCACTTCAGGCACAATTAGCGACTTTTCTGGAATATATTTTCTCGAAAGTCAATATCCAACCGACTCGCTTATTGCTTCCTGCATGGGTTACGCTCCTCAAACAGTTGCTGTGAGAAAAGGAACTCAGCAGGTTATCCATTTTAAGCTTCTAGCTGTTAGCTTAAGTATTGAGGAAGTTGTGATAACTCCTGGAGAAAACCCTGCATTCCAAGTATTAAGAAATATATCGGCGCATAAGAAATTCAACAATCCTGATCGCTTTTCATCTTATCAATATCGATCGTACAATAAGTTACAACTTGATATGAATAACGTGGGTGAGAAATTTAAAGACCGCTGGGTAATCCGTAACTTCGATTTTGTATTCGAAAATATGGATAGCTCCGAGGTATTCGGCAAAAATTACCTACCCATTCTAATCTCTGAAAGCGTTTCCCATTTCTATTATCAGAAAAATCCATCCTATGAACGTGAGGTAATCGAAGCCTTCAAAATAAGTGGAATTGAAAACAACACCATTTCCCAGTTCTCCGGTAAAATGTATCAAAAGCTGAATATCTATAATAATTTTATCACACTCTTCGAACCCGGATTTATAAGTCCTATTGCTGATTTTGGCAGAGTTTACTATAAATATGTGCTTGAAGACAGCGCCATGATTGACGATTCGTGGTGCTTTAAAATATCCTTTAAACCGAAACGTAAGCTGGAACGGACATTTTATGGGTATTTCTGGGTAGCCGATACCTCATTTGCCATTAAAAAGGTACAGTTACGCGTATCTCCCGATGTTAATATTAACTATCTCAACGATCTCATTGCTATTAACGAATATAAGCGTATCAACGATTCAATCTGGTTTCTGGATCGTGAAGAGCTCCTGCTCGATTTTTATATAACCGATAACACAACTGGATTTTTCGGCAAAAAAACATCAGTATATAAAGATATCGTTTTAAACCAACCTATACCGGACAGTATCACCACGTTGCGTACCGATACGTATATTGATGAGGATAATCTTAGAAAAGACTCTACATATTGGAACGATAACCGACTCCTGGAACTTACCGAAGAAGAAGTGGGGATTTATGATATGGTCGATTCCGTTATACAAGTACCTGCATTTAAAAGAATTTATAAACTGGTAGATTTGCTTTTCGACTATTATTGGGTCACCGGTCCTATAGAATTTGGCCCTTATTATACATTTTATAGTAATAACCCGATTGAAGGTCACCGTTTTCGGATTGGAGGACGAACCAGTACTAATTTCAGTACTAAAATACGATTTGGAGGCCATGTTGCCTACGGATTGAAAGATGAACGCTGGAAATACGGTGTTATAGCCGATTATATGTTCGATAAGAATCCTCGGATAAGATTGAGTTTTTCCTTTTATCACGATATGCGTCAGTTGGGTAAAAGTCAAAATGCTTTTCTCGATGACAATATCCTGACCACTATCCTGCGACGTAATTTGAACTACAAACTTACCATGGTAGATCAGTATAATCTGGAATTCGAACGTGAATGGTTTCAGGGTTTTTCTAATACACTTACATTCAGAACCCAATCTTTTTATCCAACAGAGTATGTACCCTTTGCTATTCAAACTGAAACCAATGAAACTAATGAAATAAACCGATTAACATCTACTGAAATTACGTTGAGAACACATTTTGCATATCGTGAAAAATTTCTGCTTGGTAAATTTGAACGCTCCAGTTTAGGTTCAATTTATCCAACACTCGACCTCGATCTGACTTATAGTCCAAAGGAAATCTTTAATAGCGATTACGAATACTATAAAATTCAACTTCAGATTTCCGATAAATTAGAAATAAATCCGTTTGGTTTTCTACGTTATCGCATAACTGGGGGTAAAATATTTGGAAATCTTCCCTACCCGCTTCTCGAACTTCACGATGGTAATGAAACTTATGCTTACGATCCGTATGCTTTTAACATGATGAATTATTACGAATTTGTAAGCGATGAATATCTGGCGTTCTGGGCCGAACATCATTTTCAGGGATTTTTCTTTAACCGTATACCGCTACTGCGTTGGTTAAAACTACGTGAAGTTGTTAACGGAAAACTGCTTATTGGTACTTTAAGTGATTCGAATCGAAACGTGATGGACTTCCCTGAAGGCCTTTCTCCTTTAAGTAAACCTTATGTCGAAGCGGGAATAGGAGTAGAAAACATTTTGAATCTTATTAGAATTGATGCCATGTGGCGCTTCTCCTATCTTGATAATCCTAATATTCAAATTTTTGGATTACGAGTTGTATTACAACTAACACTTTAATCTTTACATTGTTCGTTACCTTATAGTATATCAGTTACAAAGTATACTTAAACTTTGTTACATTTGGTATCAAAAATTGAAATGGGGATGATACTCCAAACAGAAAATCTGACAAAACGTTATCGTAACCGGACTGTTGTTAAGGATGTATCGGTTGATGTGGAACAGGGAGAAATTGTTGGACTTTTAGGTCCTAACGGAGCTGGTAAAACCACATCGTTTTATATGATTGTTGGGCTTATAGCTCCGAATAGTGGAAGAATTTTTCTGAATAATGAAGATATTACTCGTGAACCTGTCTATCGGCGAGCACAAAAAGGTATTGGATATCTTGCACAGGAAGCTTCGGTATTTCGAAAATTATCAGTCGAAGATAATCTGAAGGCAGTACTTGAAATGTCGGATCTTACTAAAGAAGAACAGCGTGAGCGGGTTGAAGCATTGCTGGTCGAATTTGGACTGCACAAAATACGCAAAAGTATGGGAATACAATTGTCTGGTGGGGAGCGTCGCCGCACTGAAATTGCCCGTGCCTTGGCTATCGATCCTAAATTCATCTTACTCGATGAACCGTTTGCCGGAGTCGATCCTATAGCCGTTGAAGACATTCAAGATATTGTATCAAAACTTAAACAAAAGAATATAGGTATTTTAATAACCGATCATAATGTTCATGAAACACTTTCCATTACCGACAGAGCCTACCTGTTATTTGAAGGTGAAATTATGAAATCCGGCACAGCTTATGACCTGGCTCATGACGAACAAGTAAGGAAAGTATACCTGGGCAAAAATTTTGCACTTCGGTAATTCTATCTAACCTTTCTTTTATATATTTTCAGTAATAATATTCTTAAAAGTATTAGCCATAATTAGTAACTTAAAGGTAAAAGTTATAATCCGATGAAAAAAAATCAACCGATCTACATTGTGGAAGATGACCCTCCTGTAAATAGCATGCTCTGTATGTTTTTGGAAAAACAAGGATTCACGAATGTAACAGGATTTTATACTGCTGAAGAAATGATTTCTTCACTGTCGCAGAAAATACCTGTTATTATAATCCAGGATTTTGATTTGCCGGGGATGAACGGGCTTGAGGCTATTCGTAATGTGCGATCGAAGTACCCAAATGCCGAGTTTATCTTTCTTTCAGGCCAGAAAAGTATTGAAATAGCTATCGAAGCTATAAAAAATGGAGCTTTCGATTATATTATTAAAGATAGTTTTGCCAAAGAAAATGTAGTTACAAAAATCAATAATCTGATGAAAATAAAATCGCTCGAAAATGATAGAAAACGATTCCGGAGTATTTTTATTGTTTTCTCAATTCTGCTGTTTATTTCCTGGTTAATACTTGTAATTCATCTTGTGACGAATATTTAATATAATTATGTTTTAGATAACACTTTTATTTTCGAAAGATATTTTTGTTAGTTTTTACTTTCACTTATCGAAATAACAAAATTAGTCCCACCATCAGAATTTGATATGTATGTTAATGGAAAGCCATGTGCATCCAGTATTTTTTTACAAATTCCTAAACCTATCCCGGTTCCTTTTTCATTCTGAGTTCCTCTTCGTGAATCGACTCGTTGCATCGAAAATAATTCCTGGGGAGTTAAATTTTCTGGCATTCCTATACCATTATCGGAAATAATGAGTTTGTCGCTTCCATCTGAATTATCTATGCAGCATTTAACATACCCACCTGATGAAGTGAATTTTATGGCATTATTAACGAGATTATCAAGTACCTGTCGAAAAAAAATTTCATCGGCTAATAATAGCTGGTTATCCTCCAGATTGTTTATCAATTGAATTTCTTTCTTGTCGGCCTTTGACTGATGGAACTGAAAACACGAACTAATCAACCGTTGCAGGTTTATTTTTGTTTTATTGAGTTCAATGGAACCCTTTTCCAGTTTTGCCCAGCTCAATAATTTATTAAAATATTCCTGGCTGTAATTAACCGATTCAATAATTTTTGTTAGTGATTCCTTCTGTTGTTTGGTCAGATTTTCATCATCAAGAATAATTTCGGCAAAGCCATTAATGGCAATGAAAGGCGAGCGTAAATCGTGAGATATAATGCGCACAAATTCCTCACGCTGCTTAATCATATCGTGTAAGTAATCTTCTTTTTCTTTTAGGCGCACTCCGACTTTAACTCTGGCTAATAACTCCATCTCCTCAAAGGGTTTTTTGATATAATCGATTGCGCCTAATTCTAATGCTTCCTTGATATCGGTGGTTGCCGTCTTTGCGGACACCATTATTACCGGTATTTCCTTCCATTCGGGATGCTGCATGATTTTCTCCAGAACCTGTATACCCGACATTCGAGGCATCATGATATCTAGTAAAATTAAATCGGGTAATTCCTGTTCGAGTTGTTTTAAGCACTCTTCACCATCACCGGCAATCATTGTGGTATAA
>CAYMQP010000124.1:0-10672 GCA_964392505.1 uncultured Bacteroidales bacterium | reverse complement strand
ATGTAAAAGAGGTGATAAGATTAATTCTTGATAAGGAATCGTTTTTTGAGATAGCGGAGAATTTTGCACAGAACATGGTTATAGGTTTTGGGAGACTCTTAGGTAAGACCATTGGAATTTTAGCTAATCAACCCAAAATGCTTGCAGGTGTACTGGATATTAATTCATCTATAAAGGGTGCACGATTTATACGGTTTTGCGATTGCTTCAATATTCCTATTCTAACTCTTGAAGATGTTCCGGGATTTCTACCTGGAGTCGATCAGGAACATAACGGAATCATAAGACATGGGGCAAAACTATTATATGCTTACGCAGATGCTACAGTTCCAAAAATAACTGTAATCTTACGAAAGTCATATGGTGGAGCCTATTGTGTTATGAATAGTAAAAACCTCGGAGGCGATTTTAATTTTGCCTGGCCTACTGCAGAGATTGCAGTGATGGGACCCGAGGGAGCAGTATCAATACTTTACCGAAAAGAACTAATCGAATCTGATGATCCGGTAAAACTAAAGCGAGAACTGGCAGTTAAATATCGTGATGAAATTGCTAATCCCTATGTTGCCGATGAGAAAGGCTATATCGATGAGGTAATTGATCCAGCCGAAACACGGCAAAAATTAGCTATTGCTTTCGAAGCCCTTGAAAATAAACATGTAAGCAGACCTACCAGAAAACACGGGAATATTCCACTTTGATAGTTAAATGGGTAATTATCTTATCGGAATTTTAAGTGTTCAATAAAAAATATCATATTTGCGGAGGTAAGTGCCGTATTATTTAAAGAGTGCACTATGAAAATAAAGAGTCTCTTAATTGCTAATAGAGGAGAGATAGCTGTCCGAATTTGCCGTACGGCAAATAAAATGGGAATTAAAACATACGGGATAAAGACTTCCAAGGAGCCCAAGGCCTATTACCTGGAATTCGTTGATGAAATCATTGATTTTTCTGATATTATGGACGAGGTTCCCGAATTTCTCGACGTAGATCGAATAGTAAACGAAGCTAAAGGAAATAAAATTCAGGCTATACATCCGGGGTACGGCTTTCTGGCAGAAAGTCCCTATTTTGCTCAACGATGCGAAGAAGAAGGAATTGTTTTTATTGGACCTTTACCGGAAACCATTTATAAAATGGGCAATAAGACCATTGCTAAAAGAATTGCCAACCGATTCCAGGTACCCTTATTGCGGGGTAGCTATGGGAATCTGAAAAATCCGAAGGAAGCCAAACAAATAGCCGATAAAATAGGATATCCGGTAATATTTAAGGCTGCAGCCGGTGGGGGAGGAAGGGGAATGAGAATAGTGGAAAAGGAATCACAAATCGAGAAAATGTTTAAAGTAGCGAGTTCGGAAGCAGAACAAGCCTTTGACGATCCTTCGGTATTCATTGAAAAATATGTTCGGAATCCAAAACACATAGAATTTCAGATTCTGGGCGATAAGCATGGAAATTATATACACCTGGGCGAAAGAGAATGTTCAATTCAGCGTAAACATCAGAAGTTGATTGAAGAATCGCCTTCTCCTGCACTCGATGAGAAATTACGAGAGAAAATGGGCCAGGATGCAATTAAAATAGCTCAGGCGGCTAAATATTTCAGTACAGGTACTGTTGAGTTTTTACTGGATGACGACAGGAATTACTATTTCATGGAAATGAATACCCGAATTCAGGTTGAACACACTGTTACTGAAATGGTCACTGATATCGATCTTATCGAAATGCAGATCAGAATAGCTCAAGGTGAAAAGTTGCCTTTTAAGCAAAAAGATATTAAACTTAGTGGTTGGGCTATCGAGTGCCGAATAAATGCCGAGGATGTTCAGGCTGGATTTACGCCATATTTAGGAATGATTGATAAAGTCCAGTACCCACGGAGTAAAAATATACGTATTGATACAGGAATTACAGATTTATCAGTGGTGACTCCCTATTTTGATTCGATGATCGCCAAATTAATAGTACATGGCGAAACACGAGAAAAAGCTATTAGTAACAGCCTGAATGCCCTGAATAAATTCTGGATAAAGGGTATAAAAACTACTATTCCTTTTTGTAAAGCAGTACTTAATCACAGGAAATTTAAAAATGGTGATTTTAATACATCCTTTATTGAAAAGGAATTGAAGAAATTATATTTTGAAGGCGAACAGGACGAAATGCTGGCCGCTTATCTGGCTATATTCGATTTTGCTGCAGGTCTGGAAACCGAACGCAGCATGTATATCGATTTTGAGCAGGGTAAAAATATAAGTCCCTGGGTTTTAAACAAGCGATTGCGTTCACTCTAATGTATAATATATGATTCTTTCCAGGAAAAAATCAATCGATCAGGATACTGAATATATTGCGCTGACAACGCAAAATAAAAAGTATACTATTAAAAATCCTTTCAGTGAGGATGTAATGATCAATCATAAAAAAATTGATATTAAAATATTCGATGATGAGAATGGATTTACTTATATCCTTTTTAATCGTAAAAAATTTCTTGTCGAAATTGTAGAAAAATCTCAGAATAAATATACAGTGCTTATAAACGGCGTAAGCTATTCATTTTCGATAGAAACACCTATTTCATATAAACGCAAAAAATACCTCGAAAAAAATAAAGCGCATAGCCGGACCGAACTTATTGGTGCACCCATGCCCGGGAAGATTGTTGATATTATAATTGAAGTTGGAGCAAAAGTAAACGAAGGTGAATCGCTACTTATACTCGAAGCCATGAAAATGCAGAATGAAATTAGCTCTCCCGCCACTGGTACGGTTAAAAAAGTTTTTATACGCCAAGGCGATATAGTGAATAAAGAAGATGTACTGATTGAAATTGAAAAATAACACTACTTAGATCTTAACAAGACCATTCTTAATTGCAAAAACAACCAGACTTACAGAATTCTTAGAATCGGTTTTATAAAGTAAACTAGATCGATGTCTTTCAACAGTCCGCTGACTAATATACAGTTCTTCTGAGATTTGCTGATTAGAATATCCTTTACAGATTAGTTCCAATACTTCCTTTTCTCTTTTTGTCAGATCGATTCCGGAACTTTCTGGCTTATGTTTAATGAGGTTTAACAATAATTCCTGCGAAAAATAACTGCCTCCCGAATATACTTTCCGAATGGCATCGACAAGTTCGTTGTTGTCGATATCTTTTAAAATAAAACCTTTAACACCAAGTTCAATCATAGTATTGTAATATTCCACATCACCATACATCGAAAGTACAAGTATTTGAAGATCGGGGAATTTTAGCAGCGCGTGTCGTGTGGTTTCAACTCCGTCCATCTCCGGCATATTGATATCCATAAGAGTAACATCGGGTTTGAGATTGTCGAGATATGTTAAAAATTCTTTACCATTCGAAGCTTCAATAACGACTTCAATATCGGATTCATTATTAATAATGAATTTTAACCCATTACGGAATAATTGATGGTCATCTACAATAGCTACACCTATTTTTCGCTTTTTCGACATAACATGTTTGGAGGATTATAGATTTATCATGCAATTTATATTAATAAAAAAATTATTCCAAAGATTGATGAATGGGAATTGTAATTTGAAATGAAAAACCTGTATTAATTTCCGAATTTAGTTCATAAACGCCATTTAACGATTTTGCCCTACTGATAATATTCGAAATACCCATGCCTGCTTTCTTACTTTTTTTCTGTTTTTCCATATCGAAACCTTTACCATTATCGGAATACATAAGAAAAAGATGCTGCCCTTTTTCTTCAAGCGCGATATCAATTTTTGTAGCTCCTGAATGTTTAACCGTATTATTAATTAGTTCTTTTAATATCCGATAGAATGAATTTTCGATCGTATTCGAATAGCGTACCGAGGGTAGTGAACAATTAAAATTTACTTTTATCGATATAGGTATTTTCTTAATAAAATTCTCAATAGCCGAAACAAGGCCATAATTAATAAGGATATGCGGACTCAGATCGTTCGATACTTCTTTGGTTGTGGTTATGGCCTCCTTCACAACTTCATTCAATTGACTGGTTACAAAATCGAGTTTTTCAATATCACTGTTTGTTTTAATTAATCCTATATACATTTTTATGCTGGATAAGAGCGGGCCTAGATCGTCGTGAAGATTTTTAGCAAAACGCTCCCTTTCCTGTTCCTCGGTTTTTATTACTGCATCGAGTATTTTTTTGTCCAACATTTTTCTTTCACTAATATCACGAAGAGTTAAAACAATACCCTGAATAGAAGGTAGATGAAGAAGATTTATAAACACCATTTCTATTGGGATAAACTCACCATTTGCCTTTTCTACTTGGGCTTCCATGGTTATGGTCTCTTCTTTTTTCTTTTTAATGGGTTCTGTTTTACTTTTTATATAAGCTTTATCTTCGGGTGAAAGTAAATCAAAAATGTTCCTTCCTATCAGTGAACCTTCACTATAACCTAAAATACGATTAATCGAAGGAGTATCATATACTATCTGGTAATCCTTGTCGAGTATAAAAACGATATCGGAAAGTTGCTGAACAATAGACCTGAAACGCTCTTCACTTCGGCGAAGGGCTCCTTCAACATCTTTTTGGTAGGTAATATCTCTGCCAACTCCAATAATTTCAACAATTTCCTTTTCATCGTTGAGAATTGCCTTGTTGCTCCAGGCCAACCACCGCCAACCATATTTACTAAAAGCACGTTGTTCAACGTAACATGTATAAGGGGGTTTATAAAGGTTTTCCATGGCTTTCAATGTTGTATCACGATCATCTTTATGTACCAACGGTAAAAATGTATTGCCAAGCAGCTCTTCCTCGGTTTTTCCAAATATTTCGCAATACGAAGGGCTTACAAACAGAAAACGACCCTCAGTATCCATTTTAACGATTAAATCGGTTTGGCCTTCAATCAGTAATCGATATTTTTCTTCACTTTCGCGAAGGATCTCAGCTGCCTTCTTACGTTCACTGATATCGCGTATAACAGAAAGCACATGTTTCTGACCACTTATTTCTGCAATTTTTAAGGATATTTCGATCCAGAATAATGAGCTATCTTTTCGCTTTGCCTGCCATTCGATAACCTGTGGCCCACTTTTCACTGTTTGGGTTATAAGCTTTATGGCTTTTTCATTGGTATATTCACCTAATCCTGAACTAATATCTTCAAATGTTACCTCTAATGCTTCTTCGTATGTGTAGCCGAACATTTCGAGCATGGCACTGTTGACATCCAGGATTTTCCCATTTTGATAATCGTGTACCAGTATGGCTTCAGAGGTGGCATTGTATATTTCACGGTGGGTCTGTTCGCTAGCTAGTAATGTTTGAACCGATTCTTTTCGTTTAATAGCGTTTACGAAAATTTGAGCTGCAAGTTTAAGCAAAGCTATTTCTTCTGATAACCACTTTCTTCCGGGTTTATTTACACCCAATCCGAGAAATCCAATAATGTTATTTTGAAATAATAAAGGAACAACTATAAAAGAATTAACTTTCTGATTGGTGATTATATTTTTAAGTTCTGCTGCTTCCTCAGGAAGATTATTAACATCTTCAGCTATTATTACCTCGTTTGCATTAGTAAGCTTTGTATGCCATTTTGTGAGTTCAACAGATACATTCCTTAACTGACCCGGGTTAAATTTTACTAAATTGTTATGCCAGTAATGCGTGAGGCTAAATGTTTGATCAATATCGTTGAAAAGAAAAGCATATCCGGCATCGGAATTAGAAAAATGACAAATCTCTTTAAATGCTTTTTCAATACTTCTATCAACTTTTTTTACCGGGATATTAATAAACCTTGATGAGATATCGAGTATTAACTTCTCAAAATCGTGTTGATATTTTATTTTCTCTTCAGCTTTTTTCTTTTCGTCGATGTTTCGAGCTATGGCCATTATTTTGGCTTCGCCATTAATTATGACCATTTTTAGGTTTACCTCTACCCAGAATAATTTACCTTCGTCAGTTCGGGCCAGCCACTCAAATTGTTCAGGACCTCCAATCAGAGCTTTCTCTATAAGGTTTTTAGCATGTTGCGCATCGTATGGAGGTGTCCCAGCTGAAAACCTGTTGATATCGTCTGTGAGTGCACGTTTATAGGTGGTACTAAACATGGAAAGCATGGTATTGTTTACATCTTCAATTTCACCCGTTCGCGCATTAAGAATTATAATAGCATCACTAGAATTGTTAAATATTTCACGGTAATTGCGCTCACTTTCTATTATAGCATTTTCAGCTTCTTTCCTATCGGTTATATCCATAAAACACCCAATAATTTGTCGAGGGTTTTTTTCAGTAGCCTCAATAAGAACAGCCTGATCAAAAATCCAGATTTCCTGATTATTTGCATCCGTCCAGCGATATTCACAGGACACGCGCTGGTTATCAAATTTAAGTTTTTCGAAGGTTCCACCTACTTGCTGATAGTCGACCGGATTAATACGCTCAACCCATAGGTTTGGATTCTTTTTAAAATCTTCGAGTTGAAATCCTGTGAGTGACTTTATTTGCTCGCTATACCAAACATTATTTCTGTTGTTAGGATCGTATGAATAATACGCCATCGGGATCGATTGCAGCAACAACCGCATGCGTGCCTCGCTCTGCTGAAGTTCAAGGGTTCGTTTTACAACAAGATCTTCCAGATGTTCTTTGTATTCCAATAACTCAAATTCAGAAGCTTTCTGTTCGGATATATCAATATTGATTCTTCCGAAAAGATATCCTGTTTCAGTTCGTATGGGGAATACCCGGTACTGAATAAACTTAATATTCCCGTTTATCTCTTTTTCAAACTCGGCTTCGAATAACGTCTTTTTTGGTTTACTTATATAATCTAAGATGAAATCTTTGATCCGTTTTTTTTCTTTTTCGGTTTTCCGGGCAGAAGGAAGATAATCGTAATCGAATTCCCAGGCAGGCTTATTCAGGTAAGTTTCACGGTCAACTTCATATATTTTACTCATCGATTGGTTCCATTCAACAATATATCCTCTTTCATCGATAATTGCTATGCCAAGTGCTGATTGTTCAATAAAACTTCGAAAAGGATCCCGTTTTATTAGACTGGTTTCAATGGTAGTATATTCTGTAGTATTTTTAGAGACTTCTTCGATTTGATAGATATGATTACTAGCAGAGAAAGAAAGTATATAATGAAATTCCAGAAGTTTATTATCATGCTTGAAATTGAATTTTTTATATTTTGCTTTGATTTTCTTTATTAATATTTCAGGCTTTGAGAAGACTTTGGTAAGATCAATTTCAGATATACCAGTGTTTATACCCAATAGTTGCTTTGCACTTGTGCTTAAGTTAACTAATGTATGTTCATCTATTTCGATATATATAGATGGAAGATTTTGAAGCAGCGCATTATATTTTTTTGTCCAAAAAATAGTATCACGTGGCTGTGGTAATCTGTTACTTGCTCTTTTCTTTGATGATTTAGTGTCGGGCATAATAATCATCTTAAAGCTGTTATAATAAAGGTATTTAAAAATTTATTGCTTTCCGATAAAATAATAAATGAAGTTAACCAGAGTGTAAAATGTGGTTTGTTTTCATATCTGTTCTCTTACTAAGAATTAATATAGAATGACAGTATCTTTACATGTTGAATTATAGAAAATTGGCCGGATTATATGTTCATATTCCCTTTTGTCGCCAGGTATGTTATTATTGCGATTTCCACTTTACAGTCTCATTAAAGTATAAGGAAGAGTTACTTAAAGCGCTTGAAAAGGAAATTATGCAACGAGTTGACGAGGGAAGTTGTACACAATACAGTTCGATATATTTTGGAGGAGGGACGCCTTCGATATTGTCCGTAAATGAATTGGCAACCTTATTTTCCGTTTTATATCGGTATTATACGATCGACAACTCAGCCGAAATTACCTTCGAAGCAAATCCGGATGATATAAAGGATGAATTTCTTGAATCCTTAAAACAACATACACCTGTAAACCGATTAAGTATTGGTGTTCAGTCATTTAGTGACCGCGATTTATTACTAATGAACAGGTTACATACTTCCGATGAAGCCATAAAAAGTATCGACTATGCTAAAAAGGCAGGTTTCAGTAATATTAATATCGATTTGATATATGGTATTCCCGGTATATCAGATAAAACGTGGAAAAAAAATCTATCGCTTTTTCGGCAATTGGATATACCGCATCTGTCGGCGTATCACTTAACGATCGAACCCAAAACTGTATTTGCCTATTATCGGGAAAAAGGTCAGTTCAGGGAAATATCGGAAGATGAAAGTTTACGACAATTTAAATCACTTATAGAATTTACCGTTAAAGCAGGGTATGAACATTATGAAATATCGAATTTTGCCAAACCCGGATTTCATTCAAAGCATAATCTGGTGTATTGGACACAGAAGCCTTACCTGGGTTTTGGTCCGTCTGCGCATTCTTACAATGGGGAAAAACGTCGCTGGAATATAAGCAATAATACACGCTATATTCAATCGATAGAAAATTGTACAAATGATTATTTCGAAATGGAAAATATTGATGCAGTTAAAGCTTATAATGAATATGTAATGACATCGTTACGCACAATGTGGGGCATAAATATGCGTTATCTGAAGCAGCAATATGGAGCAGAACGTTACCAGTATTTCCTGCAAATAGCTGATAAATTTATAGGTAATGGAGAGCTCGTTTGTGAGAACAACCAGTTTTATTTAAGTAATAAAGGTAAAATGATGGCCGATTATATTATTGCCGAGTTAATGATAGCTTCATAATTGGTTATGTTTCTGTTTGATAATAATACATTAATATAAGGAAACCATTGATGTAATATTGATTTCCGGGTAAATAAAAACTGCCGTTCGTATAAACAGACGGCAGTTTTTATAATAAGGTAATAGTATTATATTATTTATTTCAGCATAAAAGTTGCTGTACCTATTTCATATCCTTCGGCATATAAGCTTACAAAATAAGTTCCTGCAATTAATTCTTCAGTAGCATCCCAGTAAATACACATTTCGATATCCTCGTTGGCATACTCAAGATCGCGCTTTGCCGAATATACCAATGATTCCCCATTATATTCGAACATGCCTGCTTCAGGTGAGGAAAGAACGACATCATCGGGCCGGATTATCTGCAAATAAATGGTTTTATTGCCGGGTTCGGCTACATTATTTTCACGTATGGTACAGCATACACGAATTTTTACAATTTTCTTAATTTTCGAAGTTTCCTTTGAATTTTTATTCAGTCCTTCTGCAACTACGTTTTTTGCATTGAGTTTTTGTGCAATTTTCACGGTCGATGAAAGGATTTCATGTTGCCTCGATACCTCTTCAAGGTCGGAAGAAACTTTGGTGAGTTTCTCCTGGACCATAATATTTTCGGCCGTTAATTCCTGATTGCGCTGATTGAGTGAATCGATTTGAACAATGTAGCTTCGCATAACTTTACGCAAGGTTCCCAGTTCCCTTTCGTACATTTTAATTTTTGTAGTACTTGATGCCTGCCGTCTGAGAAGTTGTCTGATCTTATCCTGCTCTGCAGTAAGCTGTCCGGCAAGTGAATCGTTTTGAGATTTAAGTGAATCATATTCGACTATTAATCCATTTAATTCATTTTCTAGTCGTTGCTTTTCCGTTTCAACATAAAGCATGTTTTCATTATGAGTTCGGGTATCGATAAACAATTTTATACCAAGCAATATAGCAACGACCGATAAAGTTATTACTAGAGCGACAAGGTACATAGGAACTTTTTTCCGCGGTTCCTGTTGCATGGCACCTGATTTCGGGGTATAAGTTTTTGATTCCATAATAAGTTAAATGGTTTAGATTACGAACTGCGATTTAGGTGTTTTATTGTATTTCTGATTATGAATTTAATTAATTCTTTGATAATCCTAACATTTAAGGTGTTGACATTCCTTTATAAATTCGTGATTGTTCAAGGGGTACTAACCTTCCAGAATACGTTACCGATCCCGAGAAATTTCCTCGTATAATAGCATCGGCACTACCCGATTGTGAAACCCATAATTGGATATCGTAAGTACCTAATGACGACATAACATACATGGTAATAGAATAACTGGTACCTCTTTTGTTCTGTTTTTCTATCAACTCATATTTAGTTACATGACCCTCAATAGTTATTCCTCCAACTCCGTTATAACCAATTCCATTGTTTGATCCTATTTGAATAACAGCATCTGTCGAATCGAGAAGGATAAAATTTAGTGTTGAATTAACCGGATAACGTGATCCAGTTCTTCCGGCAATAAAATCGGCTTCAAGCACAAACTGTTGATTGTGAACCATACGTTTTGTCATTTTCCGGTTTTCTTCTTCTTCAGCACGTTTTTCAGCGAGCCTGTGCTCGCGTTCAAGATTCCTCTGTTCTTTCTTGTTCATAACTTCATTTTCCATAGATTCCTGCGAAAATCCAGGTAATGAAAAAGTAATGAGCAATATTGCAATGAACAGTTTAACTCCATTTAATTGTATTGTTTTCATAACTAATAAATTTAGAAAATGTTTTAAAAAGCTTCAGTTAAACCTAAATAAATACCCACATTTTCTGTGCCAAAGCCAATATCAATACGCAGGATTATATTCGGTTGAAAACGGTATCGGTAACCCGCACCAGTACTCATTATAATAT
>CAYMQP010000123.1:0-10895 GCA_964392505.1 uncultured Bacteroidales bacterium | reverse complement strand
TTATTTCCTTACAGGAGCTATACTTGCATCGCTGGCATTATTATTTATGCCACACTCACCTGTATGGTGGGTTGCTGCCGGAATGCTCTGGATTATGGATGCTTCGATCAACATTTCCATGGAACCCTTCAGGGCCTTTGTTGGCGATATGCTTCCATCTGAACAAAGAACTACTGGTTTTGCAATGCAGAGTTTCTTTATTGGTACAGGTGCAGTAATTGCTTCTGCCTTACCATATATTCTTGCTAACTGGTTTGGTGTTTCTAATATCTCTGAAGGAAGTAAGATTTCACCGAATATTATCTTTTCTTTCCTCATTGGTGGTATTGTCTTTTTTCTTGCAGTACTCTGGACTGTTATAAGAACACGAGAATACTCGCCTGAACAATTAGCAGAATTTGAAAATGTAGATATTCAAAAGAACTATAATAAACACAAAAAAGAAGATTTTCTTTCTTCCAAACGATTTTACAAATCCTCCATTTTCTGGATCTTGGGAGGGCTTATTTTAAGCTTTCTGGTTTATGTTCTTAAAATGGAAGCTGAAGTATATATTCTTGGTTTCGGCCTTGTTGCATTTGGTTTAATTTTAGTAATCACAGGATTTTTAACCAAGAAGAAAAGAACCAATAATGGATTGGTCATTGTAATCAATGATCTTTTTCAGATGCCGAAAACAATGGTTCAGCTGGCATTTGTTCAGTTTTTTTCGTGGTTTGCATTATTTGCCATGTGGATATATACAACAGCCGGTGTTACAAGCTCTAAGTACGATATGAAACTCGATAGAGATATTTATTTATCATTGAAAAATACTGTTGATAGCATATCGAATATTCCACAAGCTAAAGAATGGAAAAATCTGCAAGAGATTAAATCAGATATGAAATTCTTTGATAATAGATACAAAGAAGGTAAGAAGGTTGTGGCTACAATGAGAGTAGTTCAATTTTTCAATGATGAAAAAAAGAGTGATTATCTGAATTTAACTCAGAATGTTAAGGAACGATTACTACATATTGAAAAAGAATACAACAAAGGGGCAGATTGGGTCGGAGTGTTGATGGCTGTTTATAATGGTTTTGCGGCGATAATGGCATTTCTTCTTATAGGTTTGGCTAAAATTACCAGCCGCAAAACAGTTCATTCAATTTGCTTACTAATAGGTGGATTTTGCCTGATTTCATTTTTCCTGATAAAAAATCCATCATTACTGATACTCTCTGAACTTGGTATAGGACTGGCCTGGGCCAGTATTTTAGCTATGCCTTATGCTATTTTGACTGGATCACTTCCATCCCATAAAATGGGGACATACATGGGTATTTTTAACTTTTTTATTGTACTACCGCAAATAATGGCGGCAAGTATTTTAGGATTCTTTGTAAAAAGCTTATTCGACGGTCAAAGTATTTTAGCCCTGGTAGCCGGAGGTATATCAATGGCTGTTGCAGCAGCACTTGTGCTGTTTGTAGAAGATAAGGATTGAAATGTGGTAACAATCAAATGAAAATTTCATCCTGTATATTCGATTTAGATGGTGTTATTGTCAATACTGCCAAATATCACTATTTAGCATGGAGGAGACTTGCACGTGAGTTAGGATTCGATTTTTCTCCTGAGCAGAACGAACGATTAAAAGGTGTGAGCCGGATGCATTCGCTCGAAATATTACTCGAAATAGGAGGTATAAGTTTATCGGAAAAGGAAATGGAAAAAGCAGCAAGAAGGAAGAATGCCTGGTATGTCGATTTTATAACTACGATGACTCCGGAAGAGATTTTACCCGGTGTGCTTGACTTTATTCAGGATCTGGATGAATATGGAATTAAAAAAGCAATTGGTTCGGCAAGTAAAAATGCAGGAATCATACTTAACCGCCTGCAAATCCAAAACAGGTTCGATGCCCTTATTGATGGCACAAAGGTAACAAAAGCCAAACCCGATCCTGAAATATTTCTTCTAGCTGCTGAAGCTCTGCATAGCAATCCCGAAGAATGCATTGTATTTGAAGATGCGCAGGCAGGTATCGAAGCGGCCAAAAATGGGAAAATGGCCAGTATTGGAGTCGGGGATCCGGAGATTTTGAGCCAAGCCGATTGGGTTATTCGCAGTTTCGAAGGTCTGGTTTGGAAGAAGGTATTGAATAAGTTAAGTCATTGATTATTAGTTGAAAATTGATTAATTTATGAATAAATTCCTGAAGATAGATCCATGGTGTATTATCGAAGAGGGTTTTTCGAAGAAAAATCACCGTGCCTCAGAGAGTATTTTCAGCTTGGGGAACGGCAGGTTTGGACAACGAGCCAATTTTGAGGAGAAGTATAGTGGAGATTCTTTGCAGGGAAACTATATCGCAGGAGTATACTACCCCGATAAAACTAGAGTAGGCTGGTGGAAAAATGGTTATCCGGAATATTTTGCCAAGGTATTAAATGCGCCAAACTGGATAGGAATAAATATCAGGATTGGTGACGAAGAAGTTGATCTGGCTGAATCAAAGATTATTTCTTTCAAAAGAATCCTGAATATGAAAGAAGGTATCTTACAGCGTGAATATCATATCGAATTAAAATCAGGGAAACAGGTTAAGGCCCATATTTCGCGTTTTTTAAGTATGGCTAATCCTGAGGTGGGCGCCATTCGTTATGCTTTCACTCCTGTTAATTTCAGTGATACTGTAACTATTTCTTCTTATCTCGATGCAGGAATTAAGAATGCCGATGCCAATTACAATGAATATTTCTGGGATGAGGTTTCCCGGGATATATCAGGTAATACGGGATTTATTATAACACGAACCCGAAAAACAGAATTCGATGTATGCATGGGTATTGATACTTCTGTTCAGTCGACTGACGATTGCCGGATTTCTTCACCAGAATCGTGCGAAGAAGAAAAATACATTTCTACATCATATATTATTGATGCTAAAAAGAATAAGGAAATAATTATCTATAAGTATGTTGCTGTACTTTCATCGCTATATCATGCTAAATCCTTAATTCGGGAAAATGCTGAAAATGTGCTTCAAAAAGCCGTTAAAACAGGATATGAACAGTTGCTAGAAGAACATATTGCTTTATGGAATGAAAAATGGGAACATAGCGATATTGTTATCGATGGCGACGATGAAGCTCAACAGGGTATACGGTTCAATATTTTTCAGCTTAATCAGACATATACCGGTGAGGATGAAAGACTGAATATCGGACCAAAAGGATTTACAGGTGAAAAGTATGGTGGTAGTACCTATTGGGATACGGAAGCCTATTGCTTGCCATTTTTCCTTTCTACAGCACCACCGGAAGTAGCCCGCAATCTGGTTTTATATCGCTTCAGGCATTTACAGAAAGCCATTGATAATGGCGAAAAGTTAGGATTTACCCATGGAGCGGCACTTTATCCTATGGTTACCATAAATGGTGAAGAATGTCACAACGAATGGGAAATTACTTTCGAGGAAATTCATCGAAATGGAGCCATAGCTCATGCCATTTATAATTATGTAAAGCATACAGGCGATATACAGTACCTTATTGATTACGGACTGGAAGTTCTTATTGCTATATCACGTTTCTGGAAACAGCGTGTGAGTTATAGCGAGGTAAGAAAGAAATATGTAATACTTGGTGTTACAGGGCCAAACGAATATGAGAATAATGTTAATAATAACTGGTATACTAATACTATTGCTAGCTGGACTCTGGGGTATACGCTTCAAACTATAGACTTCGTTAAACATGCTGATATCAATAAGTATAATACCCTTATACAGAAAATAAATTTCGATGAAAAAACAGAAATCGGCAACTGGAGACATATTATTGAAAATATGTACTATCCAATAGATGAGGAAGACGGAGTATTTCTCCAACAGGACGGATATCTGGATAAAGAACAGATGACCGCCGATGAACTGGATCCGGCTCAGCGGCCAATCAATCAGCATTGGTCGTGGGACCGGATCCTACGTTCATGTTTTATTAAGCAGGCCGATGTGTTGCAGGGCATCTATCTTTTCGAAGAACATTACGACACAGATACTATTAAAAGGAACTTTGAATTTTATGAACCACGAACAGTTCATGAATCCTCACTTTCATCGTGTGTACATGTTATTTTAGCTGCGCGTATCGGCGATATGGATAGGGCATACCAGCTTTACCTGAGAACTTCACGGCTCGACTTGGATGATTATAATAATGAGGTTGATGAGGGATTACATATCACCTCTATGGCCGGAACATGGATGTCGGTAGTCGAGGGTTTTGCAGGGAAACGGATACGAAACGAAAAACTGGTGCTTAATCCGCAAATTCCGAATAAATGGAAGGCTTACTCCTTTAAAATTATTTTTCGCGGAAGTTTACTGAAAATAAATGTCAAAAAAGATTCAACAACAATATATAATGAATCGGATATTCCTGCCAGGTTAATTATTTACGGAAATGATCATACTATTTCCGGGAATACTGAAATCAGCATTAAAAAAGCAGAAAGTGTTTATACATTTTAATCGATGAAATTCAAAAATTCTAACCGCTAAAATATATAAATATGAAAAAAACTATCTTCAGCAAACTGCTGGCAATACTGCTTCTATGTATTATGCAAATAGCAGTATTTGCGCAGGAAAGGGAAGTTACCGGCACAGTTACCGATGCCGAAGGAATTCCCTTACCGGGTGTCAGCATCCAGATTAAAGGTACAACCCAGGGTACTATTACCGATTTCGATGGTAATTATACCATTACAGTACCGGAGGATGCTACGCTTATTTATTCTTATATCGGTTTTGTCACCCAAGAGGTTCCTGTTGGTGATCAAACCGAAATTCCGATTATACTCCGAGAAGATATAATGGAACTTGAGGAGATCGTAGTTATGGGATATGGAGTAACTAAAAAAAGTGATGTTACTGGAGCTATGAGTTCTCTGAAGGAAGATGATTTTAATAAAGGTATGACAGTCACTCCGGAACAGATGATGCAAGGTAGGATACCTGGTGTTCAGATTACATCAAATAATGGTGAGCCAGGGTCTGGTATGAGAGTAGAAATTCGAGGGGCAAACTCAATTCGTTCAAACACTATGCCCCTTTATGTAATCGACGGTGTACCTTTAGATATACAAAACACTTCTCCCGATGGTGCAACTGCCGCAGGAATTAATACTGCCGCTAGTGCAACAAATCCGTTGAATTTTCTTAATTCAAGCGACATTGAATCGATCGATATCCTGAAAGATGCATCCGCTTCGGCAATTTATGGAGCCAGAGGTGCAAACGGAGTAGTAATTATTACAACTAAAAAAGGTAAAGAGGGAAAATCATCTGTCGGTTATTCAACGTACGGTAGTATTTCAGTTCTCCCGAAGAAAATTGAAGTACTATCGGCTGAAGAATGGGTAAGATATAGATTAGATTCTATTCCAAATGTCGATACTACACAACATTTAGGATACGATACCGACTGGCAGGATGAGGTATTTCGCACAGCGTATTCTCAAAGTCATAATTTATCATTAACAGGAGGTACTTCTAATACTCAATATAGAGCTTCATTTGGATATCTTGACCAGGAGGGTATAATTAAAAGATCTGATTTGAAAAGATATACGGGAAGAATAAATATTACACAAACAGCATTAAAAGATCGGTTACATATTGAGGGTAATTTAACCGCGAGCCAGATAGAAGAAAGCAGGGTTCCAATTGGAAGTACAACAGGTTATGAAGGCGGATTGCTTACAAACACAATTCAAGCCAATCCGACTATGCCGGTATATACTGATACTGGGACTTACTATCAGCCTGAAGCGCTTAGTAAACGTAATCCTATCGCAATGCTATATCTTACAGATGATAAAACGAAAACAAATCGTATTCTTGGTAATATAAATGCTAATCTGACAATATTTAAAGGATTGACTTATAAAGTAAATTTCGGAGTGGATAATTCAGTTGCTGTCAGGAGAATTGATCAGAGCAGGCAACTAAACTATCTGGCAAATATAGGTGGACAGGGTGTTGGCGGAAGTGCATCAATTAATAACCGCGAACTTCAAAGCTGGTTAATAGAACATACACTACAATATAACAATACTATTGCCGATGTTCATAATATTAGTTTTCTGGCAGGGTTCTCTTATCAGAATTTTCTAATCAGAGGATACAATATTTATACAGTGGGTTATTCATCTGACGAAATTCAATACAGTAACGATATAGACGGTTCCGATATTACCCAGAGTTCCCCGTCGTCTTATGCCTTGAAAAATGAATTACAATCATTTTTCGGAAGGTTGAATTATAATCTGATGGAAAAGTATTTATTGACCGCAACATTCAGGAGGGACGGCTCTACTAAGTTTGGCGAAAATAACAAATATGGGAACTTCCCTTCCATAGCATTGGCATGGAGAGCATCGCAGGAAGAGTTTATTCAGAACCTTAATGTATTCAGTAACCTGAAATTCAGATTTGGATGGGGCCTGACAGGGAATCAGGAGATCGGTGAGAAATACTCACTTTTTTCTTTAGGTACAAGTACAGGTTCTAAGGGTGTAATGGATGGTACTTCAGTAATACCAGGATATGTATTATTGAGGACACCAAGCCCTGATATTAGGTGGGAAAGTACAACTCAGACAAACATTGGACTGGATATGGCCTTTTTCAAAGGAAGAGTTTCCGCAACTATCGATCTGTTCCAGAAAAAAACAACTGATATGTTGTTCGAGATCAACTCAAAACAACCAGCTCCTACCGCTACCCAGATGGCGAATATTGAAGGTTCCATTATTAACAAAGGGATTGAAATTGGCCTTACCGGGTATTTATTTGATAAAACAGATTTTGGCTGGATTATGGATGTGAACTTTACTGCTATCCAGAATACAGTTCAGGATCTCCCTGTAACTCAAATTACAACAGGATCAGCCAGTGGTCCGGGTATGACGGGTGTCAGGGTGCAGGTGATCAGAAATGATGAACCTTTGAATTCCTTCTATGGACCGAAATTCGTTGGATTTAATGATGTAGGAGAAAGCCTTTTTAAAGGTGAAAACGGAAACGATACTACGTCATCTTCATACCGGCAAATATTAGGTTCGCCATTGCCAAAATTTACCTTCGGCATAAACAATTCATTCCGTTACAAAGATTTCACTCTTAGTTTCTTCATTCAAGGAGTTCAGGGGAATAAAATCTTTAATAATACAGCCAATGTAATAGGAACCATACCTAATATTTTTATCGGAAACAACACATTTCCGTCAGTATTAGAACTTAATGAAAGCACATCAAATTCTACTGTTTTCTCCGACCGTTTTATTGAAGATGGTTCGTATATTAGGCTTTCGACTCTTAACTTAACTTACAAGGTACCTTTAAAAAATACAACTTGGTTCAGTGCCCTGAATGTTTATCTGACAGGTAGTAATTTATTTGTCATTACCAATTATTCAGGTTATGATCCTGATGTTAATACTGATGCTAATGTGGATAGAGTGGCTTCTATAGGGATTGACAACACTAATTATCCAAAAGCACGAACTTATACACTTGGTTTAAATGTTACTTTTTAACCCTTAATTTAATTAAAATGAAAGCAAAGAAAGTAGTAATATTCTATATAATTGGACTCTTATTGAGTTTCAATCTGCCCTCCTGCACTGATCTGACTGAAGAAATTCTTGATGAGACAACAGGTAAGGAGTTGATTGATGATCCTGAAAATATCCCAAATCTCGTAGTTTCGGCCTATGCAACCTTACGAGATTTATGGTGGCGCCAAAGTGTATGGGGACTGGAAGAAACCTGTACGGATGAATGTATGTTCCCTACCCGGGGTAATGACTGGTTTGATGGAGGTGTCTGGCAGGAAGCTTTCACTCATACTTGGACAGCTGAACATAGAGATATCCGAGATACTTGGGATCGTTTGTCTACAGGTGTTGCACGGTCAAATTATGTTTTAAATTTATTAAATGATTATGAACAAACGGTCGAAATAATACAGTATTCGGCTGAATTGCGTTTCCTAAGAGCATTTTATTCTTATTATTTTATGGATTTATATGCAAAGGTTCCATACAGGGATTTTACTGAAACCAATTATGCATTAGATCCACAAATTCTTGACAGGCAGGAAGCTTTTGATTTTTTAGTGAACGAGTGTAATGAAATATTACCTGATCTCGGTTCTAAATATGAAGTACCCTATGGTAGAATTAATAAGGATGTTGTTATCATGTTTCTGGCAAAACTGTATCTTAATAAAGAGGTGTATACAGGTGAAGCGGATTGGAATACATGTTTACAATATTGTAATGAGCTTATTAATTCGGGAAGATATGCTCTGGCTGATGATTATTTTGGAATATTTTCAGTTGAAAATCAAGAAAATTTTAGCGATACAGATGAAGCAATCTTTGTAACCATTTTCGACGATTCTGAAGACATGGGTAACGATAATAACTGTCAATGGGTACATCCCACACTTCATTATAGTCAGACTCTGGCGAATAATTATGGACCCTGGAACGGATGTGTTATTCCTGAAGGTTTTTTCAGTAAAATGGATACAGCTAATGATATTAGATATCAGGATGATAGGATAAAAGAAGCTACCGGTGCCAATCTTGGACTTTTAATAGGGCAACAATATGACGAGTTCGGCACTCCTTTGGAAACAAGACAGGGTGAACCATTAATTTATACTCCTGAATGCCCGTTATCCGGTGCTACGGAGTATCATGGAATTCGAGCTCTTAAATATGAACCGAAAATTCCGGTTGTAAATTCAGCTCGAACAGCAAACGATTATGTCGTCTGGCGAATTGCTGATGTTTATTTAATGCGAACAGAAGCCCAATTTAGAATCAATGGAGGGGGTCTGGATGATCTAAATGCTGTCAGATTAAAAAGGGGTTTGGATGAATTAACTGAAATAACTGAACAGGCTATCCTCGATGAAAGAGGATTTGAATTATATTGGGAAGGACATCGAAGACAGGATTTGATTCGCTTTGATAAATTCAATGAAGCATGGCCAAACAAACCTCAAACTCCTGCTACTACAAAAATTTTCCCAATTCCTCAGAGAGCTCTCGATGCTTATAATAACGAAGAGTTGATATCACAAAATCCCGGTTACTAACCAAAAGTATTTTGCGATTGTATATTGATTGTTAACTCGGCTTTCTCTATGGTACATAGTAAGTACCATAGAGACTGTCCGGGTTTGTTAAAATCACTTGATTTATTACACTATGCGTTATTCTGCTTTAATTCTGGTATTTGCAGTTTTGCTATCATGCTCTGATGCAAATAAATCCTTTCATGATCCGGTATGCGGTTTGGCCTCACCTGTAGTTTTTACTGATGATACCGTTAATTTTTATCTTTCGGATTATGTGACTGAAATACCCGAAGAGATTTCCATTGAATTTCCGGAGGAAATTCAAATAATCGACACAACAGATTCTCATATCTATACTTTGATTCGTAAACCGGAATCGGAACCTCTTTCCATGATCTCCATACTTTATCCTGACGGCAATAGATCAAATATACTGGTCAAGAATTTTAAAAATGAGAATATAGAGATCCGTTTCGATCCGGGTGAAAAGGATTATACCAACGTAAAGGTGCGAGGGACATTGAATTTCTGGAATGCACAATTGTCGCAGATGAAACAGGATGAAGACGGAATCTGGATAGAGAAGTTTCAGTTGCCGCCCGGAGAATACCAGTATTTACTGGTTGTCGACGGCAAGGAAAAATGTGACCCTGCAAACCCCGATTCGGTGAATAATAATATGGGAGGATATAACTCTTTACTTCAGGTAGGCCACTACAAACAGGAGGAACTGCCTTTTATACGTACAAGGAGCTATAACGGAAGAACACTGAAGTTATCAGCTGATACTGATCTCTCGGAGGTATTCGCTTTCTGGCAAAATGAAAATATCCCGGTCAGGCTGAAAAATAAAAACATTTCCGTTAAGATTCCATTAATTGCAAAAAAAACGAAGCGGTCCTTCATACGTGTAATTGGGTATAATTCAACAGGTATCTCGAACGATGTACTTATTCCTCTGGATCGGAATGAAGTTGTTGTTGATACAGATAATATAACACGATATGACAGGCAATCGATGATACTTTACTTTATGATGATCGATAGGTTCTACGATGGAAATCACGAAAACAATAAGCCGGTTGATGATCCGGAGATCCTTCCCAAGGCCAATTATTTCGGAGGCGATATTACAGGTATCGACTTGAAATTGCGTGGAGGATATTTCGATTCTCTCGGAGTAAATACATTATGGTTATCGCCCATCACACAAAATCCGGAAACTGCTTATGGACTCTTTCCTGATCCACACACACGCTTTTCAGGATATCATGGTTACTGGCCGATATCCTCAACGAAAATTGATTTCCGGTATGGAACGGATGAAGATCTCCATCAGCTTATCAACGATGCCCATAACAGGAATATGAATGTTTTACTTGATTATGTAGCTAATCATGTTCATGAGTTGCATCCTGTTTATCGGCTGCACCCCGACTGGGCTACATCGCTATATTTACCCGATGGATCGCTTAATACGGAAAAATGGGATGAGCACAGGCTTACAACGTGGTTCGATACATTTTTACCTACACTTGATTTACGACGACCTGAAGTTGTTGAACCTATGACCGATTCGGCTTTATTCTGGATTGATAAATATGGTTTTGATGGTTTCCGTCATGATGCCACCAAACATATCGATGAATTATTCTGGCGTACCCTCACCAGGAAATTGAAGGAGGTTCCTCAATGTGATCCGATGGCATTCCAGATCGGTGAAACCTATGGCAGTCCTGAATTAATTGC
>CAYMQP010000122.1:0-10906 GCA_964392505.1 uncultured Bacteroidales bacterium | reverse complement strand
GCTGAATGCTGGTTATGTTGAATTTAATGTAAATCCTGGAAAATATCACGACAGAGATATCTATTATCTCGACGCTTATGGTACCTCTTATAAATCGTACGACTGGTTTTTTAAAGTTCGGGATCATTACCAATGCTATCTCGATAAGGAAACTTTACGTCCCTTGTGGTTTTATCGTCAAAATTATGAAGGAGGGTATGAGGTCGATAATAAATATTTCTTTAATCAGCAGGAAAATATTGTATACTCCTACACCCAAAACTCTGAACAACCTTTTAGAAAAGACACTGTCCGGATTCCTCCCTGTACTTTCGATTTACTTTCTATACTTTATTATGCCCGGAATATTGATATTTCAGGCATGCAAAAAGGAGATTCAGTGCCGATCGTTTCGATTATCGATAATGAGGTATACAATTTATATATCCGTTATCTGGGTAAAGAAACATTGATGTCCAGAAACAAAAATAAATATCGGTGTTTAAAATTTTCGGCTTTGTTGGTCGAAGGTACCATTTTCCAAGGAGGCGAGGATTTGTTTGTATGGGTTACTGACGACAAAAACAGAATTCCAATTCTTGTTGAAGCTAAAATCCTGGTAGGTTCGGTCAAAGCATATCTTAATAATACGGAAGGTATTCGCAATCCCATCAGTTCGTTAGTGGAATGAATATTTTTCAAGTACTTTTATACTGAATTATAATTTCACGATGAATCGATATATAGTACTTGTTGCAGTTCTTTCCCTTTCTGGCTTGGACGTTTCGCCTGAGTCAGATGAATACCTGGCAGGTAAAATAAAGGAACATAAGGAATCTGTAAGCGCAGTTGCTTTTAGCCCCGATGGAAAATATATAATAAGTGGCGGCGATGATAAATTACTGCTTATCTCAGACCGGATGACATTAGAACCGGTTTACCGGTATTCCGATAACTATTTTCCACCCAAAGCGCTTATTGTAACTCAATTGAATAATATTTTTTTAAGTTCCGGCCCGGACATCAAACTAATCGATATAAACAATCAGACTCTTGCTGTATATAAGGGGAATACAACACATATCTGGTCGATTGATTATGCCCCCGAGCGAAATAAAATTACAGCGGGTTCGTTCGACTATACTATCAAGGTATGGGATGTGGCTTCACAGGAAGTTGAATTAACACTCGAAGGGCATGAGAAAAGTACCTTACCTGTTACTTTTAGTCCTGATGAGAAATATCTGGTGAGTGGGTCGCTCGATCGTACAGCGAAGGTATGGAATGCTAAAACTGGTGAATTAATGAAGACACTGGAAATACATACCGATAACATTTATGATGTTGAATTTCATCCTAGCGGTAAATACTTTGCTACAGCATCGCGCGACAAAACAATTCGTTTATGGGATTTTGAAAAAGGTAAAGTGCTTAAAACTTATGTGGGACACGATAAGGGAGTTCTCGATATAGAATTTTTACCCGATGGTAATCATATCGTTAGTGCTTCATACGATGGTTCAATCCGCTTATGGCAGACAAAAACTGGTAAAATGGTGTATACTTTTACAGGTCATGAGGGAGCAGTGAATGCACTTGCCATATCGCCCGATGGTAATTCAATGGTCAGCGGAGGCGCTGATTCGAAGGTACTGGTATGGAACCTCTCGAAAAAAATATTTGTCGAATATGCTTATTACGATGAATTTAAAAATGAGATAAACCAATCACCTTTATTTGATCCGAGGGGAAAAGGGGAGAAGAAGGAGGATTACGAAACCCGGTTGTTAAAAGCGGAGGAATTAATGGACCAAATTATAGATGGGTTCTACAAAATGTATGTAGTAGAATTGCAGGAATTACCATTTCAATGATGGGTATTTCACCTGCACTTTGATTTCATCTCACAGCTCAGTATAGTATAATCCGTATCAACCTCCTGAAGGTATTACTGTAGTTTTGCTAGGGCTGATTTCAACCGATACATGGCCTCAATAATATTTTCATCCGATGTAGCGAAGGAAATACGAAAACAGGTTGGTTCACCAAATGCCTCACCCGGAACAGTACCAATATGTCCATCTTCCAGAAGGTAAAGACAAAAATCTTTCGACGATTCGATTTTCCGGTTTCCAAACGACCTGCCAAAATACGAATCGATTTTAGGGAAAACATAAAATGCACCTTCGGGCTCAACTACTTCCAAACCGGGAATATCTTTTAAGAGTCCCATAATCAGATCTTTTCTTCTTTTAAAAGCTACCACCATTTCCTTTACACTCGATTGATTACTGTTCAGAGCTTCAATAGCAGCCATCTGGGCATTGGTTGTCGGGCCGGTAATGAGCTGGCCCTGTAATTTGATGCAAGCCTTAGCCAGCCACAACGGTGATGCCGAATAACCTATCCGCCAACCGGTCATTGCATAGGCTTTTGATACACCGTTTACTATTACCACTCTGTCCTTAATCGATTCGAATTGACCAATCGATTCGTGTTTTCCGATAAAATTTATATGCTCATAGATTTCATCAGTGATCACAAAAATATTAGGGTGTTTTTCGATAACCTTTACAATAGCTGCAAGTTCATTCCTGGAGTATACACTACCCGTGGGATTGGATGGGGAACATATAAGCAAAGCCTTTGTTTTTGGTGTAATTGCTTTTTCGATCTGTTCGGGTGTTATTTTAAATTTATTTTTAATATCACCTTGAATAATAATATTTTTTCCTTCGGCAAGTTTAACCTGTTCAACATAAGTTACCCAATAAGGTGATGGCACAATTACTTCATCGCCTTTATCGATAAGGCAAAGCATAACATTAGCCAATGCATTTTTTACACCTACCGATACCACGATCTGGTCAGGATTGTAATCGAGGTTGTTTTCACGTTTAAGTTTGGCAGCAATAGCCTGACGTAATTCAGGAAATCCGGGAGCCGGAGGATAAAAAGAAACATTATTGTCGATAGCCTGTTTACCGGCATTCTTAATATGATCGGGGGTATTAAAATCGGGTTCGCCAACGCTTAAATTAATGACATCAACACCTTTGGCCTTCAAGTCGCGTGTAGCCTGATTCATAGCCATAGTTGCCGAGGGAGATAAACTGGCAATTCGTGAGGATACTTGCTCCATACTTAAGATACGATTTAATGATTTATAATAATTCAGATATTGCAAAGGTATTATATTTTCATCGTAACACGTATGAAGTTATTAGAGGAGGAAATAAAAAAAGCTGTGCGGATTACACAGCTTTTTTAAAGAATATTAATACAACTCTTTTTTAAATAAGTTCAATGCTTCTCTTCACAAACTTGGAAAGATCTTCGCCTTTCAGCATTCCATTGGCGAGCAGAGCAAGATCGACTACTTGTTTTACCAGCTTATTACTGTTGCCGAACTTTTTAAGTGCTTTTTCTTTTTTATCTTCCAGATCTTTTATTTTTTTCGATAATTCTTCGATTCGATCCTTATCTTCCTGTTTTATCTCTTCTTCTTTTTTATCCTTGTTAACTTTATCGAGTTCGACCTTGTTGTCGCTTAATGGTTTGATTTTTTCGTCAATCTTGGATAGTTCGCCCGAAAGTTTCTTATCGAGCTGATCGTAGATTCTAAGTACCAGTGAATGGTTGGAATTTACGACCAGGGTAAAACTATCTGGCAGTTCTCCGTAAAAATTCATACCTCCACTCAGAGCCGACATATCCTTCATACGTCGCATAAATTCTGCCTGCGTGATAATAATTGGATGGTCATCCTCACTTAAGGCTTCGAAAGTTACTATATAATTAGCCTTTTCGGGAAGTTGACTTCGGAATACGGGTGTTAATTGATTTTGCTGCTCGATAGTTAATTTCGATTCTTTATTTTCACCTTTTTCAATTAGTTTATCAATTACATCGGAATCTACGCGAGTAAATCGCGAATCTTTGAATTTTTGTTCCAGATGATTAATGAAATGCGTGTCGAGTTGGCCGTCCATGACCAGAACATCATACCCTTTTGCTTTGGCTGCATCGATAAAACTATATTGATCTTCCGGATTAGTAGCATACAAATATACTAGGATTTTATTCTTATCAGTCTGGTTATCTTTAATTAAGGTTTTGTATTCGTCGAAGGTGAAATATTTTCCATCAGTATTTTTAAACAGAGCAAATTTTTCAGCTTTTTCATAAAATTTTTCTTCGGTTATCATGCCGTATTCGATAAATAACTTCAAATCATCCCATTTATCTTCATATTGTTTCCGATCGTTTTTAAAGATTTCGTACAGCCTGTCTGCTACTTTTTTGGTTATATGACTGGAAATCTTTTTAACATTCGAATCGCTCTGTAAGTAGCTTCGGGAAACATTTAATGGAATATCGGGTGAGTCGATAACTCCATGCAGCAAGGTTAAAAACTCAGGAACAATGCCTTCTACCGAATCGGTAACAAAAACCTGGTTGCAATAAAGCTGAATTTTATTTTTCTGTATTTCGATATTATTTTTTATACGAGGAAAATACAATATACCTGTAAGATTGAAAGGATAATCGACATTCAGATGTATATTAAACAAAGGTTCTTCACCAATTGGGTATAAATCGCGATAAAATTTCTTATAGTCTTCGTCTTTCAGATCGGCAGGTTTTCTGGTCCATAAAGGATTTGTCTCATTTATTATTTTATCCTTATCCAGTTCTACTTCTTTGCCATCCTTCCATTCTTTTTCTTTACCAAAACCAATTTCGACCGGTAGAAATCGGCAATATTTTTTAAGCAACTCATTAATTTTATTTTCTTCCAGAAACTCTTTTGAGTCCTTATCAAGGTATAATATTACATCGGTGCCCCTGTTTTCTCTTTTTACATCCTCAATAGTATATTCGGGCGTTCCTTTACAGGTCCATTTTATGGGTTTTGCTTTATCCTGATATGAACGGGTTATTATTTCAACCTTATCAGACACCATAAAAGTACTGTAGAATCCCAATCCGAAATGACCAATAATTGCATTAGCCTGATTTTTATATTTTTCCAGGAAGTCCTCGGCACTCGAAAGTGCAATCTGGTTGATATATTTTTCAATTTCTTCTTCCGTCATACCAACACCCTGATCGCTTACGATAAGAGTTCCTTTCTTACTATCTACTGATACTCTTATGGTGAGATCGCCAAGATCGCCTTTATAATCGCCAATATTAGCAAGCGTTTTCAATTTCTGGATAGCATCAACAGCATTTGATATCAGTTCCCGAAGGAATATTTCGTGTTCGGAGTAGAGAAATTTTTTAATAATAGGAAAAATGTTCTCAGTGGTTACATCAATTTTTCCAGTTTGCATAGTTTTTCATTTTATGTTCGACATATATCGTCAAGGTCATTTTCAAACCTTGTGCCAGCGAAAAACTTCTGTCAATTAGTCATAGGTTACGAATAGTAATGGTGTTGAAGCTGAAAAAATATCAGTTAGTGACATCAATATTCGAATAATGAACCCAGATGCCTTTTTCCCATTTTAATCCGTCGTATGTAAAATCGGGGCCATAGAATTCGTACTGACCCATTAATGAAGGTTTTGAAGGTGAAAGGTGATCGAATACGATCATTTTCATTGAATCGTTGTATTGTAAACTCATAATAGCTTTTTCATTATATTCGAAGACAACTCGGTCGACGAGATGGCCATCATATTTTATAAGCTTTTTACAGAAATATAATTTATCAAAATCATCGATTGAAATTACTTCGATTACCTTTTTATTTGATAAAGGCGTGCTGAGATTGTAACCCAGCAGTGTATAATATTTCTGACTGGCATGTTTGGTTTCCACAGTACTATAATATAAAGAGCCTTCCCAGTTAATAATTTGTGTGCTGTCAGCCAGTCTGTGTAGATAGTTCAACGTGTAAATAAAATATTCTTTGTGGTGGGGTGAATAGAATTGAATTATGCCATAATATAAATTCTCATTAATTCTAACAGGTACGTTCCATGTATATATCCTAAGCCTTTTATCGGGCGAATATATTTTACCGATGTTTTCGAGGATTTTAAAAGGAAATTCGAACGATCCTTCTACCTTAAGGCATGAAACAAAATTGCAATAAAACGCTTCAGCTGGTTCCAATCTTTCATGGCTCGGAGCCTCCAATATTTTTTTATAGCAATTCAGGAGTTGTTTTTCCAAAAAAGTCAGCGTATCGGTTTTCTGGGATGAAATGGTAGCAATGCTACTGCTTGAAATGACTAATAATACAATTAAGGTTCGAATACTTGAACGCATATTACATTCGGTTGTAATCTGGAAAGAATAACTCGTAAGCGGAGATATTATTTTACGATCAGGTTAATATCGCCCATTAATTTATCCTTGTATGATTTGCCTATCGGAATTGTCTTGGCACCATCTTTAGTTTTAATGACAATGGCATTATCCTCGATAAAGTTAATAGAACTAATGTTGACGATAAACGACCTATGCACCCGTGTAAATATTCCGGAAGGAAGTTTACTTTCGATTGCTTTCATAGTAAAATGAATCGTGTATCGCTCCTCAAACGTGTTAAAAATGACATAGTTTTCAAGTGCTTCGACCCAGAGAATATCTTTATATTTTAACCGAACGAGTGCCGAATTTTTCTTGATAAATATTTCGTCCTCTCTGGGATCAACTTTGTTTTTAAAACGAACTCCTGCCTTATTAACAGCTTTGAAAAAGCGACTGTAATTAACTGGTTTTAAAAGATAATCGGTTACATCGTAATTGAAAGCTTCCAGTGCGTACTTTTCCTTTGAAGAAACGATTATGATCTGTGGAGGATTTGTGAGTGTTTCAAGAAAATCAATCCCACTCATCTCCGGCATTTCTATATCGAGAAATATCAGATCGATATCTTCGCCCATACTAAATGCATTGATAGCGTCAACCGCATTCTCATACGAACTGACAAGATTCAGCTGATCGGTCCGATCAACAAACTCCTCAATCACCCGGCGCGACATCTGATCGTCATCTATTATAATACAATTCATAATGGGGTGGGTTTCGTCAAAAAATTTTAAATATTCGTCAATACTTTAGTCAAATATATAAAAAAAAAAGGACACGTTTTGATAAGGAATGACCACTTCTATTTAATATTTTGATTATGAATGTGGTTGTTCAGAAATTCCTTTTCAATTAGATTGGCTTTTCTAATTGATCGTTTAAGCCAGCTTCTTTTAACTTCGATTTTTTCTTCTTCGCTGAGATGCCAGTTTATTGATGAAAAATGCAATTTTTGAGTTAATGCAAACAGTATTATTGCAGCTGAAACAGAAATATTGAAACTTTCAGTAAATCCATACATAGGAATCGTAAGGAATTCATTGGCGTTTTTAATTACCCCATCGCTAAGTCCCTGAAGTTCGGTACCAAAGAAAAGTGCTACCTTACCTTTGGTCAAATCGAATTTCTCCAGTTCAGTATTTTTTTTATGCGGTGTTGTTGCAATAATTCTATATCCTTTTTTTCTCAAATCGTTAATAGCATATAAGGGACTAGTTTTTGAACTTTTATATTTTTTTAAACTCAGCCATTTATCCGAACCCAGCGTTACATCGGGGTTAATTTTGTATTTGTTTCTGTTTTCGATAATATAAACATCCTGAATACCAAAACAATCGCAAGTTCGCAATACAGCACTAGCGTTATGTGATTGATAAATATCTTCAAGAACCACTGTAATATATTTTGTACGATATTCAATGATATGATCAAATAGTTCTTTCCTATTCTGGGAAATAAAACTTTCTAGATACGATATTAATTTATTTGGCATATTATAAAAAAAAAGGGAGCAATAGGTTGCTCCCCAAATTAATACGTTTTATCTTACTTGACCTTATCTGCTAATTCGCTGCCGGCTTTAAACTTAACAACTTTTTTTGCAGGGATAGTAATCACTTTCCCGGTTTGAGGGTTTCTGCCTGTACGTTGACTTCTTTGAGAAACAGAGAAGGAACCAAATCCTACAAGAGCAACGCGACCACCTTTTTTCAAAGCTCCAGTTGTAGCTCCAATAAAAGCATCAAGGGCTTTTTTTGCATCGGCCTTAGTAATACCGGCACCGCTAGCAATTGAATCAATTAATTGTGCTTTGTTCATGATAAAAAAAATTTAGGGTTAGTAAATATTTCACAGCAAATAAAACGTATACAAATATAGACTATTTGCTAAGCTGTGCAAATTTAAAGGTCAAAAAAATCCAATGTTTATCAATATTACAGCGGTTTTTATATGTTGATTTTGTTTCAAGTTAATTATATTGTTCTAATAATGAAATAGTTAAATCTAAGTAATTTACTTTCAGTACATTATAGTTAGAAGTGTTATTTTGGAAATAGGATCCTTTTTGATTAAATGGTAGCCCGTGTATTGAAAAATGTTATATTTTCGCGCCCGGAGGGATGGCAGAGTGGTCTAATGCGGCGGTCTTGAAAACCGTTGTACCGTAAGGTACCGGGGGTTCGAATCCCTCTCTCTCCGCCTTCACTGGCCGAAGTACCTCGTTTGAGGAACGTAGGCCAGCTTCGCTATTGGCTCTTAAACTGCTTTATCTATTTTATATAAACAATTAGTCAACTTCGGTGGACTCAGTCCACTCATTCACTGCCAAAATTTTGCATCAACAGGACTAAGCACAGCTTTTTTATTTAGTAATTGTGTTGCTGAATCTTTGATCCTATTTCTTATTGAGTACCTCAGATAGTTCAAAATAAATATCTTTGTATTTCAATTATTGGAGAGCTGCCGGAGTGGTCGAACGGGGCAGACTCGAAATCTGTTGTCCTGCTTATGTGGGACCGGGGGTTCGAATCCCTCGCTCTCCGCCTTCGCCCACCGAAGCATTAGCGCAGGTGGGCTTCAACATTATAATAAATCACTATTGCATATTAATAAATGGGTTTCTACGATTAGTGAAATGTAAGAAGAACGGAAAAAATTTATTTAGAATTGATACTGACTATATTAATTTATCGAAATTGATTATCATGCAATTTTTTAAATTCTCCATTTACTTTCAGTAATTCTTTATAACTACCTTGTTCAATTATTTCTCCTTCATGTAGTACGAATATCCAGTCGACATTACGTATTGTCGATAATCGATGTGCTATGACCACACTGGTTCGGTGCTTCATAAGGTTGTCAATAGCTTCCTGAACCAAACGTTCCGATTCGGTATCGAGAGATGAGGTAGCTTCATCCAAAATAAGAATAGGGGGATTTTTTAGTATGGCACGTGCAATGCTGATTCGCTGTCGTTGACCGCCCGATAGTTTACTACCACGATCGCCAATACCGCTTTCATAGCCATTTTCTGTGGCCATAATAAATTCATTGGCGTTTGCAATTTTAGCAGCTTGTATTACATCTTCTTCCGAAACTGAATCGCTACCAAAAGCAATATTATTGAATATGGTATCATTAAAAAGAATAGGTTCCTGGTTAACAATTCCAAATAAGCTGCGCAGCTCATTCAGTTTGAGTTCGCGTATATCATTACTATCGATAGTTATACTGCCTTTTTCGACATCATAAAACCGGGGCATCAGATCGACGAGAGTCGATTTTCCTGAACCCGACTGACCTACAAGTGCAACTGTTTGACCTTTTTTAATACTTATATTGATATTTTTTAATACAAATTCTTCACCATACCGGAACCATACATTATGAAATTCTATGGCTTCAGCAATTGTACTGATTGTTCTGGGATTGGTCACATTTACCATAGGATTCTTTGTTTCCAGAATTCTGTCGCCACGCTCCATCGAGGCAAGTCCCTTTTGAATATTGTAGAAGGCTGATGAAAATGCTTTTGTTGGTTGAATTATTGAATAAAAAACCACGATGTATGCAATGAATATTTCCGGTTTTAATAAGGACTCATTCATCGACAGAATAAGACTACCACCATATACCATAACAGACACTATTACAATAGTCCCGAGGAATTCGCTGAGTGGACTCGCTATTTGGTGTCTGCTCATAGCTTTATTTTGTATTTTGCGGTATTCTTCGTTCTGGTTCCGCTGATAGGATCTCATTTTACCTTCAGCAGTAAAGGCTTTCACTATCCGCAGTCCACTAAGCGTTTCTTCAATTGTTGAAAGGATAGCTCCCATTTGGGTTTGTGCCCTGAACGAGGCCTGGCGTAGTTTCTTGCCAATAATACCGATAAGCGCACCTGTAACCGGAAAAAGTACAAATACAAAGATGGTGAGTTGCCAACTCATAAAAATCATGAATGTAACTGTGATTATAATGATAATTGGATTCTTAAAGAACATATCGAGCGATGTCATAATCGAATTTTCAATTGCTGTAACATCTCCGGTTATCCTTGCTATGATATCGCCTTTACGCTCTTCTGTAAAGAATCCGATGGGAAGGTCGACCACCTTCAAGTATAGCATATTCCTAATATCGCGTACTACATGATTGCGGATGAATACCATAGTCAGACTTGCCAGATAATGAAATCCAGTCTTGAATAATACCATGAGTATATAAAAGATACCAATAAAAACAAGTACTTTGAATGCACCTAAATCGGTAGATATTTGTTGTACAAATGCATAAAGGTTGTTCACAAGTGTTTCCCGGACAGCCTTCAGATCGGATAGCGAGAAATGAACAGGCTGCATCTGGTATACAATTTTATCTGCTTCAAAAAGAATGTTTAGCAAAGGAATGACAGTAATGAAGGAAAATAGACCAAAGACGGTTCCTAGCAGGTTAAACAGGATATTTAATCCGATAAGTTTTTTATAGGGTGGTAGAAACCTTCGAAATAGTTTGAGAGCGTCTTTCATGATTAGATACCTGTATAATTCGACGGAGTGATGGATTTCAATTCTTTTTTCACTTCATCGCTTACTTG
>CAYMQP010000121.1:0-10922 GCA_964392505.1 uncultured Bacteroidales bacterium | reverse complement strand
GGATAGCGTAAAACAGCCGGTTTTTGTTCAGAAGTTTCAGTGGTTTTATCTCTACTTTCTTTTGTACTGGTATTTTCCGTTCCGGCCACGATTCTTGTTTCATCGAGCAGAGCAAGAGGTAGGTTTTCTTCCTTCAGGTTCGGAATCATTTCTTTGAACTTCTCCCTTATGGCTACATCATATTTTTGTGTTACCGATGATTCGTTTTCGCTAATCTGTGTAAACAATAAATTGTCTTTTTTCAAGGCAACTTCAATACTGGTACCTTGCCTATAAACAGAGGTAAGTTGCTGTTGTCGTATTTTTTTTTGATATTGGGCAGCAAAATGAATACAAATAATAAGTGCGATAGAAGCTGCAACTGATATAACAGCTGCCAGTGTTGCCCTCGATATGGTTCTTTCTTTTACTTTCCGCCCATGCCATCGGTCTCTTAGCACATCGATTCCTTTCCAATATCGTTCAATATCAGCAAAATTTTTGGCCCCCTGAACAGCTTCGTTACATAAATTGCAGGTAGCTACATGCTTTTGAACCCGTAAAATCTCATCCTCAGATAGCCTGTTGGTTGTATACTTTATTATCGTCTCGGCCGAAAGGCAACCCTGATCGGTAAATAATCCGTATGTATTTAACTTATTCTTCATCTCCCAATTTCATAAAATTCCGAAGATTTCTCTTTCCGTTCTGTATATAGCTTTTCACTTCCTTCAGACTAAATCCCGTTTCTACCGCAATTTCTTTGTACGACTTATTCTGGAAATACATCAGATCGAGGCATACACGTTGATTATCATTTAATTTGTGAAGATATACCATCAAATCATCTTCCCTGCGGTTTTCATCATTAAACAGATGCACCTCTTCCTGATTTTCCATATCGTAATGATGAAAAATTTCAACCTGCTCAGTAGATATTTCATGTTTTTTCTTACGCAGTTCCATCAGACAGGCATTTCGGGCAACTGTACACAACCACGATTTAAAATTTTGAATCTCAAATTTCAGGAGTTTTTCACCCAGAGCCTCAAAAATAACCATTGTCGTATCCTTTGCTTTTTCTTCATGTTTGAAGTGTTTCATGCAAAGCGCAAATACCAGGTGCACATACCGGTCGAAAAACTCATTCAAAATTATATCATCTTTATTGGCTGCAAATTGCAGTGCAAGATCTTCATCACTGATATTTTTAAGTTTCCTTCTTGCGTTGAAGCTAACTATAAAATACCGGTTCATAGGCAGCAAGATCAGTTTACAAAACCGGAACAGCAATCGGACCAGTTTATTATTTAAAGATAATTATAGATGCCCGGAATAAAAAAAGCCTTTTTCAATTATGGAATTTTAATCATGCCCGCATCTCATTAGCAAACAACAATATGTCGAACTTAAAAAAGCTAGTCATGGTCGCAAAAAAAACAGAAAAAGCAAATCTTGAAAATAAAAAAATTTTATTTTTTGAGATAGGAATGGTGCTGGCTATAGCCGCAGTACTGGTAGTTATTGAATGGACTCATAATAAATTCCGGACAAGTACTATTGCTTATGCAGGAGATGACTTGATTCCGGATGAGATGATTATTGAAATTACACGTCAGGAAGTCAAACAGAAAACAGTCCCACCGGCATTACCTGAAATAAAAATCGTTGAAAATACCGTTGATATACCCGACGAGAATTTCGATATTGATATCGAAACAAACTGGTATGATATTGTAGATTTGAGCAAATTCACCATGGATGATGAAAAAGCCGTTGACACGGATACTTTCGTGATCGTCGAAAAAATGCCGCGATACCATAAGGGCGGACTGGAAGAATTTCGTAATTTCATACAACAGGTAGTAGAATACCCTCCGGTTGCCATTGAACATCAAATAGAAGGCAAGGTTTTCGTAAAATTCATTGTCGATAAACACGGATATGTAACCGCTATTGAAATTCAAAAAGGGATTCATCCCCTGCTCGATAACGCGGTAATAGCTGCTATAAAGCAATCGGACCGCTGGGATCCCGGAAAACAGGGTAATATTCCGGTAAACGTAGCCCTGTCGATGCCTGTAATATTTCATTTGCAGTGACAATTGTCGCTGCTCTTTTATTTATACTTATAAAAAAATTGCAGTTTTTCGGATAGTAAAATCTGTTTGATTTGATGTTGGGATCAGCCAATTCATTATTTAATCCTGCATAACAATATACAACCATATTACTTTGTGTTTACAATCTTGTCAATAAAGAAGTATTGAATTCATACTGTATGAGATTTCAGAAAATTCAAAATATGGATTACAAAGCATATTCCTTCTTCCTTGAATAATAATTATAAACCTGATGCATAAAAGCCTCAAAACGCGTATCGAGCCCTATATTATCATCTCCGTCGTATGCAAAATTTTCCCAGGGAAGGCCATTATGCTTGTTTCTGAGATCCTGTGAAACAGTAGAATTAATGGTACCAGGCAAACAAGTGAAGGGTAGAATATTCACTACTCCATCGATTTGTTTTCCGGCAAGCAAATTAGAACTTCCGACAGCCAGTGGAGGATCTCCATCGTAATCCTTAGGGATGAATTCGTTGCAACTTTCAAGCATTTCCTCAACTTCTATTTCGTTTGCCAAATGATACAAATCAGAGATACTATTGGTTATTCGGCGTTCAATTATTTTCTGGAAAAAAAGTTGAATTTTTGCTTTATACAGGTCACGGATATTGCCTTTCCAACGGCTATCTCTGATATATCGGATCGTTGAATAATTAATCCATTCGGCCATAGGCGCCATCAGAGTTTCAGCTCCAAGAGCTTCAAGCCTTTTTACGAGAAAATTCGAACAATAAGGATTGTCCCTCATAAAAATCTCACCCACAATGGCCACAAGAGGCTTTCTTTGTGAGCGGTCCACCTGAATTTTTTTAAACTCAAGGGCTGCATTTTCCAGTATTTGTAACAATCCTTTTCCGCCTTTCTCAACAGCCTGAATAATAAGGGACAGGTATTTCTGATATGCACTATCACTGCTTCCCCCTATAAGTTCATAAGGACGTGTTTGTTCCAGCATTTTACGAATCAGGTCTGATGCAACAAGACCTCTCCAAGCTGCTTTCCGCCATTTGAACGAATAACCGGGAGCAATGCTGGCATAGGAATTTTCGTTGCTCGGGTGAATGATTTCGGCATCTTTGTATCCGAGGTTATCGAAAATAAGGCGATGCAGCCGATTATACAGACCAAACCTGCATGGACCATTATGATCGGGCATAAAAAAGCTGACCTCTGCGGGATCGATTCCAGGTTCGGCTAGTTTTTTTAGAAAACTTCCAGTTGTACATATAAATGGGAAACATTCCTGGCCATTAGTATATTTACGGCCAAGTTCGATATCTGCTTCATCCTGCATAGGTAAAACTTCACTGGGTATGCCACAATGCCGAGTGGCTGCGGATAATATATGAACAACATCCCGGGCATAAGGGAAATAAATGGTACGCTGCTGAATACGCTTCGAAGTAACTTTTATTTCAGATTTTTGTTGAGTTTCAAATTTTGATGGTTGTGTTTTCAATCCCTGATATCCCTTTAAACTATCCAAAAAAGCCTCGATTCGCGTGATCATTCCTGCATCGGCACTATGTTCATCAACTTCGAGATGCAAATATGGTTTTCCCTTCATTTCATCTTTAAAGAAGTGTAACAGAAATGAATCAGGACCGCATCTGAAATTTCCAAGGTAAATAGCATATAGGTTTTTACATCTGGCAATATATTTTGCTCCAGCCAGGATTCTCTGACCATTTGGCCAGTATATGCTTGGATAATTGGTAAAAATATTTTCTTCTTCAAGTGGTAAATAATCAAGTGGGATAGTTAAAATATTCAGATTCAACAATTTTTTAACAATACGAAGGTTTAATAAGCTGTCGCTTGTATTATATGGTCTTCCGACCAGTACAAAAGCAAATTCTGTTTTGGATAAGTTTTCCAATATTTTCCGGCCCTTATATTTCAGACTTGCTTCAAATTCTTCCTGTTTTTTTGCCGCTTTTTCAATTGCTATGGCAATTATTTTTTTTGACAGGTTGAATTTTTTATTGAAATATTCGGACAGTTCTTTTTTCAACACCCTTTCGAAATATCTGAAGTGAAGTGTTGGGATTAATAACTTTTCACGGATCGATGGATCTTTAAATGCTGTTTTAAGAAGAAATGGATGTGATTGTACCCAAGGACAATTACAATTATTTGTCGGATTATTTTTGTCTCCTTTGGCATTAACAACAAATGGAACGAAAATATAATCCACTTCTTTTTCCAACAGATTAATAACATGTCCATGCATAACTTCAACCGGAAGACAGGTTTCCGAGACCATTGTTTCCAGTGAATCTGTGATTATTTTCCTGTTGGTCTCATCCGATATTATCACCTGGAATCCCAGTTCCTCAAAAAAGTGCCGCCAGAATGGAAATTGTTGATAAAAGCCCATTAATCCACGAGGAATTCCTATGCTCAGTTTATCGGAATTGGGTTTATTTATAAACCCGTCGAGCAGTAATTCGGTTCTTTCTTTAAATAAATCAAACGGATGAGCTTGATTGCTTTTTTTATCTTGAACTTCATAGCGTTCACAAATTCCTCCATAATACAATGGTTTTGTCTCTCCGTCAATTTTAACCATCTTAATTTCACAGTGGTTTGAACAATGATTACATACAAAATTCTTAGTCTTATACCCTGTTTTACTTATTTTGAATCCCTTAAATTTTGATAAAATTCCATTATTCATTTTCCGTTTAGCCAGGATTGCAGCGCCAATAGCTCCCGTAACATCAAAATGTGGTGGAATATGTATTGTTTTGCCTGTAACCTTTTCGAATGCAGCCAGTACAGCTTTGTTATTTGTAACACCTCCCTGAAAAAATATTTTCTTACCTATAGGCTTATCTCTTACAACCCGGTTCAGGTAATTGTAGACAATAGAATATGCGAGGCCTGCAACAAGATTATCTTTGTTGGTTCCCTTTTGCTGGTGAGAGTTTAGATCGCTCTCCATAAAAACTGTGCATCGTTCGCCTAGTTTCACTGGATTCTTGGCTGAAAGTCCCAGCTTCCCAAACTCCTCTGCAATACATATTCCGAGCTTATCGGCTTGTTCTTCAAGGAACGATCCTGTTCCGGCAGCGCAAACTTTGTTCATTTCGAAATTAATAATTACACCGTTTGCTATGCTAATATATTTTGAATCTTGCCCGCCGATTTCGAAAATAGTATCGACCTCAGGGTCAATTTCGATTGCAGCAGTTGCCTGACAGGTTATTTCATTCTGAATGGTATCGGCACCGACAAAATCGCCTGTCAGATACCTCCCCGAACCAGTGGTCCCAACACCTGCAACTTCTATTTTATTTGCAACTTCGCTACCAATTTCATCCAAGCCTTTTTTTATGGCTTCAAGTGGCTTTCCAGCCGTAGGAAGATACCTCCTGGCAATGACATTGTGTTGTTCATCAATCACAACCAGATTCGTACTTAACGAACCGACATCGATACCCATATACGCTTTGATTTTATTCTTGCCATGTATCGGCATGGTTGATTTAATTACCCTATGCATTCCGTCATTCAAGGGTGATAAAAATTGAGTTTGATTTGATTGCTTCTGAAGGTGGTTATAAATTTTGTCGATATGTATTTTCCCTTTCTTATGACTGTCAGAAGACATGGTATGAAACACAGCACCTATTGCACCCATCGCTGCATAGTGTTTTGGTATAATCAGTTCTTCTTCAGTCAGATCGTATACTTCCCTGAAAGCTCGCTCCATACCCTTATTTGCTGCAACACCGCCTTGAAAGATCATTGGCTTTTCCACTTTTTTCCCCTTACCAAGAGTACTTTTTAAATTACGAGCTACGGCAAAACATAATCCACAAATAATATCATGAACTGGGGTGGCAATCTGCTGTAAATGAATCATATCGCTTTTAGCAAAAACAGAACAACGTCCCGCAATTCGTGGAGGATTCACAGATTGTAAAGCCAGTTCTCCGAATTCTTTTTCAATGGATACACCGATTCTTTTAGCTTGCTGATCTAAGAATGACCCTGTTCCAGCAGCACAAAGATTATTCATCACAAATTCAGAAAGACGGGTACTTCCATTGTTACGATTGTTCTCCAGATAGATAAGTTTAGAATCTTCACCGCCCACTTCGATAATTGTCCTGACCTGTGGATATAATTCAGCAACAGATCTTGATTGAGCAATAATCTCATTTACGAAAAATCCATTCAGCAATTTTGCTGCGAATCTTCCTCCAGTACCGGTAAACGCTATTTTGCAAGAAAAATGGTCTTCATTTTTCAGAATGGAAGATAACCTGTTTGCAAAAGTTTTATAGGGTTTGCCATGACAATAATCGTAATATTCATGAAGTATCTGTTTTTCTTCATTGATTACAACAGTATTAACCGATATCGAACCTATATCAATACCAATAAATTTCATTAATGGAGGGTTTTGTGTTAACATGCAAAATAATTAAGATTTTATGATTTTTCAGTAAGAATATCCCGGATTTCTTGAAATATCGCCTGAAATATCTTTACAACTTGAATTTACCACCTCGTATCTTAATTTGAAACTAATAAAAAATCTATATGGACTGGTCAATACTTATTGAAGAACTTATGCAGTTTTAATTCTCGCGATACATTGTTGCACAAATTTACATTTTGTTTTACTCAAAACTGTTTCAAAACTTCTAATTAGTTCAGTTCTTCATCATTTCTCCTTCGTAAACATTGTAACCATGAATCATAGTTGCTTCTGAAAGAATTTAAGCCTAAAAATTGACCTGTTAGCACCAAAAATGAACTAAGTGTTAATGAGGATATTTAACCGTGTAAAATGGTTTTAGGAAAAAAATCTCTTTAATAAAATTATAGTGTTTGAGGAACAGGCCAATCCTAACGATCGTTAGTCTTTGATTTTATTTTATGAGCATATGGTAAATATTAATATGATGCAGTAATTAGGTACAGGAAATGACCATACCGAATTTACTACCCTGCTGGCACGATAAATTTAATTTGCCTCACGCCTTTCCTGTAACTCAATACTGTACAATCGTTCCGGAGTTTATTAATTGATGATTTTTGTTAATAAATAAACCGGGAACTAGGGCCATGGAATCATCATATTTACTATACTTGCCGAACTTATATGACACACAAGTTCGGTTTTTTTTTAGCTTTAAGTCTCTGGTGTGGATTGCTATACGGAGGCATCAACGATCGCCAGGATAGTTTCACTGTTGGGCCGAATCGCGCAACACTTGAAGATAGTGTGGATTATCTCCTTCACCTAGCCTCAGTTAATCTTGATCGGTATCCTCAACGAGCTTTTACCAATGCCAGCATTGCGAAGCACATAAGCTCGCAAATGAAATGGAGTAACAAGCAGGCCATGGCATGCAAGTATATGGGTGAAGCGAAGATTGAACTTGAGGATTACTATCAGGCCAAAAAATACCTGATCGATGCTATTGATTACTTCACTGAAGAGACACCGAAAATCCTTGGCGATTGTTACTACCTGCTTGCCGAAACAAATTATTACCTGGCTGAATATAAGGAAGCAAACAAAAACTACAGGTCGGCCATTGCCCTGTACGAAAAAACCGGCGACAGGCGCAGAGTCGCAAATGCCTTGCAAAATATTGGATTACTATATCACGAACTGAATGATCTGGAAAAGGCCTCGAAGTATTACAATGAATCCATGGTTATAAATAACGAACTTGAAAATGATACCAATATTGCAGGATTATATCAAAATATGGGACTTATTCATTATAGGAATAACGATTTTATAAAGGCACTTGATTTTTTTGAAAAATCGATCCGCATCTATCAGGAACTTGCCGACACACAAAATATTGCCACTACATTCAGTAATATTGGATTAATCCAGTTGCAGCAGCAATACTATAAAGAAGCTTTCAATAGTTTTAAAAAATCGTACAATCTTTTTCAAATTACGGGTTACCGTTTAGGTAAAATGTGGGCCCGTCATAATATGGGTATCGCAAATGTTTGGCTTCAAGAATACAAAACGGCCGAAAAATATCTTAATGAAAGTCTGGCTCAAGCATACTCGTTACACAATCCCGAAGGTGTTATGTCAAACCTCAATGCCCTGTCTGATCTTATGGCTCAAAAGGGTAACTACGAACAGGCTTTTTACTACTATCTCGATTATACCGAATTGCGTGATTCAATCCAGCTACTTGAATCGAGGGGTAAAATTGCAGAACTTGAAGCTTTATATAACCTGGAAGCACAGGAAAAAAAGATCAACCAGTCGATAGCTGCATTGAAAAAACATAAAGCGCAACGAATTGGTTTTATCGTTCTGCTTGCAATCGTCACCATAACTTCGGTTTTCATATATATAGCGTATCGTAAAAAACGTCATGCCGAGGTAGAAATTTATTCCGATAAGCTCACCCTGGAAAATGTATTGGAAGAAAAAAACAAAGAACTTGAAGCGCAGATCATGGAGCGTAAAATAGCTGAGGAATCCGACAAATTAAAGTCGGCCTTTCTCGCCAACATGTCACATGAACTACGCACACCTATGAATGCGATAATTGCATTTTCCAATTTTCTGCGTGAACCTGACCTGCCTGAGAAGAAACGCGAAGAATATCTCGATCATATAGCTTCGGCAGGTGATAACCTGCTACATTTGATTGATGATATTATCGATATTGCCAAGCTTGAAGCCAAACAGCTTAAAATTTCCATCGGTCCGGTGAATATAAGCCGCATGTTGCGTGAGCTTAAAAGAGTATTTCAGAAAATTAAAGCAAAAAGTAATTATAAAGCCGATCTCGTTTTAAGCATCGATCCGCATAATGATTTCATTATCAACACCGACGTATTGCGGATAAAACAAATACTTAACAACCTCATCGAAAATGCTTTCAAATACACACCGCGCGGTATTATAGAATTTGGAGTCAAACATACCGGCGAGGGTATGCTCTTCTTTGTTAAGGATAACGGGGTAGGCATTTCACCTGAAAAGCAGGATAAAATATTCGACCGGTTTTCTCAGATCGATTCTGAATTAAACCGCAAGTATGGTGGAACCGGCCTTGGACTTGCTATTTCCAAAAATCTGGCTGAATTGCTTGGTGGTAAAATATGGGTTGAATCCGAACCCGACAAAGGAAGTTCGTTCTATGTACTTATACCGGCAAACGACCTGAGAATGGTAGAAGTATCGGGGCCTAATATCTCAAAAGTGAATAAACTGGTTAATGAAAAAAACTACAACTGGGCTAAAAAAACCATTCTCGTGGCTGAGGATGAAGAGCTGAATTATAAAGTTTTGAATTCGTGCCTATCGAAAACGAACGCCAGAATATTGAGGGCGACGAATGGAGAAAAAGCCGTTGAAATGTGCCAACAAGAAAAAATCGATCTGGTACTCATGGATATTCAAATGCCTGTTATGGATGGTTATGAAGCAACTTCGAAAATTAAAGCTTCGAATATCAGCGTACCAATTATTGCCCAAACACCGTATGCCCTAGCCAATGAAAAAGAAAGGTGCATTGATGCAGGTTGCGACGACTATATTACCAAACCGCTCGATCTGGATCAACTGCTATCCCTGATCAATAAATACCTTGCCTGATTCTTTGTGAAAGCTGATTGTTTAGGCACTTGGCGTTTCTTCTATTAATTTCGTATCTTTTTCCTATAAATTGTATATTCAATGAAGAAACTATTATTAATTACTCTTCTGGCAGTAATACTTATACTATCAGGCATTTTACTGATACGAACGCCGATGGCCAGAAAAATGAATGAGAAAGGATTACAATACTTTAGTAATACTGAATACAATCAGGCAGAAAAATACTTTGCCAAAGCACTCCAATGGAAAGGTAATTATAAGGAAGGCATTATAAACCTTACTAAATGCCAGCTCGAATTACAAAAACCCGATCAGGCCGAGGAAACCATAGAGAAACTTGTTCTGGTTTTGCCAAACCATGCCGAAACACTCGGACTTCAGGGTCAGTTACTGGTATCCAGAAAAAAATATAAGGAAGCAATAAAAGTTCTGAATAAATCCATTGCTACCGATAGCTTGCTGGCATATGCTTACTTTTACAGAGGTATTTCCCATGCCAACCTGGGAAATCTTGAAGCAGCGGCTGTCGATTTCCTGAAAGCTCAGGAACTGGATAAAGCAAACGAAGAGGCTTTAAAAAAAGGAGCACTTATATTGAGCCGATTAAAAAACTTCGAAGCTGCGATAACGAATTACGATAAATTACTTGAGCTTAATCCATTAAATACTCAGGCTTATTTTCAACGAGGTAATTTCAAGATGCAAATTGGCGATTATCCAGGAGCTATTGACGATTTCGGACAGACCATTAAGCTGGATAATACCCTTGCCGAAGCTTATTATAACAGGGGTAGATCATATGCAACTCTGGAAGAGTTTAAGGAAGCCATTGCTGATTTTGTTCGTTCGGCAGAATTGAATTTCAAAGCAGCAGGGGCCTATTATAATTCAGGACTTGCCTCTCTGAAAATCAATGATCTTGATAAAGCAAAAGAATATTTACTCAAATGTATCGCACTCGATAAAAAGAAAGAGCATGCCAGTAAAGCTTTCCATTTGTTAGGTGTTCTCGAAATGATGAGGGAAAACAGCTCAACCTCTATTGGATACTTTAACCGCTCTATTAAACTCGACAGTACTTTTGCCGATGCCTATTTTAACCGGGGAATTGCTTATGGTATGATGAAGGAATACCGAAAAGCGATTCGCGATTTGAATACATGCATAAAACTGGGGAATACCTCGCCTGATGTTTATTTTGCCCGGGGAGT
>CAYMQP010000120.1:0-10931 GCA_964392505.1 uncultured Bacteroidales bacterium | reverse complement strand
GGATAAGAAAGGCGGGTATAGTATTCACAACAAACCACCACAATTTGAAAAACTTTCAACCGAAACAGAAGTACTTTTTACTGGAATTAAGGTAATCGATTTGCTCGAGCCCTATTCGAAAGGTGGGAAAATTGGACTTTTTGGTGGAGCAGGTGTTGGAAAAACCGTGATCATCATGGAATTGATTAATAATATAGCCAAAAAATACTCCGGTCTTTCGGTATTTGCAGGTGTTGGTGAGCGTACCAGAGAAGGTAACGATTTGTTAAGGGAAATGATTGAATCGGGAGTTATTAAATATGGCGATGAGTTTCTTAAGAGCATGGAACAGGGGAGCTGGGACCTAACAAAGGTCGATCATAATATACTCAAGCAATCACAAGCAACTCTGGTATTCGGACAGATGAATGAACCTCCGGGTGCCCGTGCTAATGTAGCCCTTTCAGGACTTTCGGTGGCAGAATCGTTCCGCGATGGTGATGAAGGCAGTGGAGGTCGCGATATCCTATTTTTTGTCGATAATATATTCCGTTTTACACAGGCGGGTTCGGAAGTTTCAGCGCTACTTGGCCGAATGCCATCAGCAGTAGGATACCAGCCAACACTGGCTACCGAGATGGGTTTTATGCAGGAACGAATTACTTCTACAACCCGGGGTTCAATTACTTCGGTACAGGCTATTTATGTACCAGCCGATGATTTAACTGATCCAGCGCCAGCAACTACTTTCTCGCATCTTGATGCCACTACTGTTTTAAATCGTAAAATTGCTGCCTTAGGTATATATCCGGCTGTTGATCCGCTCGATTCAACTTCACGTATCCTTACAGCAGACGTTGTAGGCAAAGAACATTACGAAACTGCCCAGCTTGTAAAGGAAATTTTACAACGTTATCACGAACTACAAGATATTATTGCCATATTGGGAATGGACGAATTATCGGAACAGGATAAATTAATTGTACATCGCGCCCGAAGGATTCAGCGCTTTCTATCTCAACCCTTCCATGTTGCGGAGGCATTTACCGGAATGCCGGGCGTGTTAGTATCCATCGAGGATACTATTAAAGGATTTAATATGATCATTAAGGGAGAAGTTGATCAATATCCCGAAGCTGCGTTTCATCTGGTTGGAACTATCGAAGATGCTATTGCCAAAGGTGAAAAATTACTTGCCCATACAAAATATAAATAAAAAGAGTGAAACTTGAAATAATTACACCGGATAAGAAGTTATATGAAGGGAATATAAATTCAGTAAACGTTCCTGGAACAAAAGGGCCATTTACAGTTTTACATAACCATGCACCTATTATTTCTACTCTTGTTAAGGGATCAATTAAAATTGTCAATAAAGGCTTACACGAAGAAATAATAAATATCGAAGGAGGAATTGTTGAAGTAAAAAAAAATTCAATTATTATTCTTGCCGACATGTAAACTAACCCTATAGCTTCAAAACCTGTTCTCATGGTTCGAATCCTCTTTGCCACTTTATTCATCAACTTTATTTTATCGAATAATAACGCACAACAAAAAGTATCTTTCCTTGCTGAGGATAGCTTAAAAATAACGGCCGATTTGTATTTAAAAGATTACAAATTACCTTTTATACTATTGTTTCATCAGGGAGGCTCAAGCCGAGGTGAATTTTCTGAAATTGCTGTTAGGTTAACGAAAATGGAATATAATTGCCTGGCAGTTGATTTAAGGGAAGGTAATAAAGTAAATTATGTAATTAACGAAACAGCTGCCAGAGCCAGAAAAGGTAAATACCGGCAAACATACTATGATACCCGTAAGGATATTCGGGCTTCTATTCAATATGTTAAAAAATTCAACAACAAGGAAGTAATACTATTCGGCAGCTCATATTCCGCCTCACTTTGCCTGATTGAAGCAGCTAATAATACGGACATCAAATCTGTTGTGGCATTTAGTCCCGGAGAATTTTTTCGTCCTAAGGTAATTGTGAAAGACAGTATAGCCGGTTTAAATATACCACTGTTTATATATGCAACATCAATGGAATTTGGATTTGTGAATCAGATGCTATCCGAGATTTCTGCGAACTATAAAAAAATGTATATACCGCTGAAAAGCACAGGAGAACACGGAGCAAAAACTCTCTGGCAGTCGAGCGATTCTTCAAATGAGTGTTGGCTTGAATTATTACTTTTTTTTAAAAAAATACGATATAATTAGGCCTATTAATAAATTTTTACCATGATAAAATTTCTCATTGTCAGATTTAGTTCAATTGGTGATATAATTCTTACAACACCGGTTGTACGCTGCTTAAAAAATCAGGTTGAAGGCGCCGAAATACATTATCTGACCAAAAGGAAGTTTGCTCAGCTCGTAATTTCAAATCAGTATATCGATAAGGTTCATTTACTGGATAAGAGCTTAAATTCCCTAATAAAAGAGCTCAAAAAAGAAAACTTCGACTATGTTATTGACCTGCACAGAAACATCCGAACCTTTATTGTTAAATTTTATTTACACCGTATAGCCTTTTCCTTTCATAAATTAAATGTAAAGAAATGGTTGCTTGTAAACTTTAATTGGGATTTATTGCCTCGACAACATATTGTCGACAGGTATATGAGTACGCTTAAAATTTTTGATGTTATTAACGATGGCAAAGGTCTCGATTTTGTTATAAATCCCGAAGAGGAAATTGATATTAAAAAGATTTTTGGAAGAAGTTTGCAGCATTTTATAATTATTGTTGTTGGGGGAGGCCATCAAACCAAGCAAATTCCTGTGGAGAAAATTGCTGAACTTATCGAAAATATGAATTATGATATAGTTCTAATAGGAGGGAAGGAGGATATAGCAAAATCGGAGAGCATTATGTTGAAAATCAAGCGGAAGAGTGTTGTTAATATGACAGGTAAATTAAATTTTATTGAATCGGCTTCGCTTATTCGTCAATCCGATGTAATTGTTACTCCCGATACAGGAATGATGCATATTGCAGCCGCCTTCAATAAAAATATCATTTCTGTATGGGGGAATACCATACCCGAATTTGGTATGTATCCTTATAAACCGGGTGCTGGATCGAAAGTATTTGAAATCAAAGGATTACGGTGCAGGCCTTGTTCTAAAATCGGTTTCTCGGCTTGCCCAAAAAAACATTTTCGCTGTATGCAGGATCAGAATATGATGGATATTCTAAAATCAATAAATAATATATTATTAACCATTTAACAGTAACTTTTACAACCCATAAAGCGTAGAATCAACCTGATTATGGATTCGGAATGTAGTATTTATAGGGTGAAAACTTTCACTTACTTTTTTTTATCTTTAGCCAAGAAATTTATTTCTTTATACAATCTTTACATTCATACTGAGTTATTTAAAGAAATTATTCATATCAATTAGATGGCTGGTATAAGAGCATTACTAGGAATATTTCCAAAAACTGGTGATTACGAAAGCAAGCGAAACCAACTTGAAAGCGAGTATAAATCACTCCTGGCTTTTAAAGGTTCGAAAGAACTTAGAAGATATCATGAGTTAGAGGAATACATGCAATCTGAGGAATTTGCTAAAAAGAAAAAGGAAATTATCGACCTTCGTTTCAAGCAAACTGAAGATTATCAGAAGGAAAAAGAATTTTTTGCCTTAAAAAAATCAGCTGATATCAAACTATACTATAAAATTAAGAATTCCGAAGAACTAAAGACTTTTCAAACTTTTGATAAATCATCGGAATTAAAAGATTACCTGAAACTTGAAGAATTCATCAATTCAGAAGAATTTGATGCAGTGAAGAGGGAATCGGGCCTTTCTGCACGACAAAAATTCGCCAAATCCGATCTAAATAAAACACTGGAACAATACGAAAATCTCAAGAACGATAAAAGGATAAAATCTTATTTTCAGTTTATTAACCATAAAGCTTACAGTAATTTTGAATCGTTTAAAATGTCGGATAAACTGGGGCAGTTTAAACAACTTGAAAAAGAAGTGAACTCATCAGCTTTTCTAGATAAGATTACTTCAATGAAAAAAGCTGATTTTAAAGTATCGGCTGAAAAAAGAAAACTCGATGAATATAAGGTAATTAAAAAGTCGAAAGAGTATAAAGACTACCTAAAACTTTCACATTCGCCACTAAAACAATACTACGATGATCTTCATAATTCGGATGAGTTGGAAGTTTTCACCGATTTAAAAAGTTTTATTGGTTCGGAAGATTTTAAGCGTCAGCGAAGAGAAATTGAAACAAAGAGTTTTAAGGATACACCAGAATTTAATCAACTTCAGAAGTACCAGAGTCTTAGCAAATCCGATAACATCAGATTTTACTATAAGTTCAAGAATTCGAAAGGTTATAAAAACTATCTCAATCTGATGAATTCAGATCGAATAACCAATTTCGAGTTGATGAAAGACTACATTGAGAGTGATGAATTTCAACGGTTTAAAGCCTATTGTTTGAAAGCACCAAAGAAACGCTGGACCGAATCGAAAGAATATGAAATCCTTCAGGAGTTCGAAACACTGAAAAAAACGGAAAAGATTGTTTGGTATTTTAAAAATATCGATTCCAAGAAATTTTCTTGGTACCGACAATGGGAAGAAACGTTTCATGAGGATTTTTCTTCGGCCAAGCTTGATAGCAAAAAATGGATTACAAAATATTACTGGGGAGATAAAATGTTAAAGGATAGTTACTCCCTCAGTCACGATAAGCATTTTGTCACCGATGGTGAAAATTTGAATATCGATAATGGGAAAATGCATATTGTTACCCGAAAGGAAACGGTAAAAGGTAAATCGTGGCATCCAACCATGGGATTTATAACGCGCGAGTTTAACTACACCTCAGGCCTCATTTCAACAGGCAAAAGTTTCAGACAGAAATATGGAACCTTCGAGGCAAAGATTAAATTACACGAAGCAAAAAGTATCCAAAATGCTTTCTGGATGGTAGGTAAAACTATGCTTCCACATATCGATATTGCCAAAGCTGGTAAAAAATTATATGTAGGGAATGCATGGGGAAATTCACGTGATTTGAAGACTGTTCAACGGTTCAAAAATTCATTAAGCCGTAATCGTTTTGCTAAAGATTATTTCATTTATTCATTAGAGTGGTTGCCGAACAGGATAGTATGGAAGATCAATGGGGTTGTAATAGCTTCGACAAACAAAGGCATTCCTGGTGAATCTATGTATTTGGTGCTAAGTTCCGGATTACATAAGGACGTAGGTAGTTTATTACCGGCTTCATTCGAAATAGACTGGGTACGTTGTTATCAGACTAATAAACAGGTCTAGCCAATCCGGTTTACAGAAATACAACGAATGTGACTATTCGAAATCACCTGCATATACCAGTAACTTTTTCCTGAAATAATCACAAATGTCAACATTCTGTATAAGGTGATGAATTTTTAATTCGAATTCGTAATCGTGAATTAATTCATCATCTAAAAGTACTCCTGAAAAATATTCATTTCCAATCATGATTTCCGTAAATGTTTACGGTAAAACTAAGTTTCGAAAGTTAAATAATTATTATTCCCAGATTAAGATTCTGTTTCTTTCAAACAAGATTTCAACATTTTATTAACAACATATTTCTTATATGTTAATATCTGGTGTTTTATTTATGAAATCTAACGCAAATAATACCATCAAACAGATTTACTGATGCTAGTTTCAGCCTATTATGAAAAATTAAACAATATTGATTTTTTTGCATATTCAGTCGTTTAGCAATTTCCTTATATTTGTTTATTCAGCAGTAATAAGACGGTTCAGGCATTAATCAATCAGTTTATGGAAGATCAGTTAAATCCTGTTCGTTCTGAGATTCTTTCAGAAAGAGAAATTCGAAGATATACAGAGCAAATTAATACAAACAGCATTGGACTCAGCGGTCAGGAGAAGATTAAACAGGCCAAGGTGCTGGTTATTGGTGCTGGCGGAAAAGGAAGTGCAGTGTTACAAAACCTGGCAACAGTAGGATTGGGTACTTTAGGAATATGTGATAATTATCTTGTATCAGAGGATCAACTGAGCCGCCAGCATTTATATGGAAGTGGCGATTTAGGCAAACAGAAAGCGATAACCTCCCGCCAGAAATTGCAGCAAATAAATCAATTAGTAGAATATCAACTGCATAATGTTTGCCTCTCCGAAGAAAATATTGATGGCATTTGTTCTCCCTATGATATTTTAATCGATGCAACCGATAATTTTTCGACACATTATATGATCAGCGATACTGCAATAAAGCTGAATAAACCTTTAATATTTGGAACAGTTTACCACTTGTTGGGCTTTATATCGTTATTTAATTATAAAGGAGGCCCTTCTTTACGATGTTATTACCCTAATCCTCCGGTGCCCGATAAGAAGCTGTTATCCGATAAGGGTTTTGCGTGTCAGGCAATAGTAATTAGTATTGTTGGTGCCGTAATGGCCAACGAAACATTAAAACTTATTTTGGGAATAAATACGGATTTAAACGGGAATATGATGATTTTTGATGCTACCGATTACCAGTTCCGGTTATTGGCTATTGAAAAGAATCCGGAAAATTTTAAATAAACTCCTTTAATCTGCATTCTTATTGCCTTAACATTTTCTTAAAGTATTAATCGGAAAAGGTGTGTATAACTTTTGGCTTTAATTAAAAAGTATACGACAGAGAATTTTTATTTTATGCTGGTAAATTTTCGCATACCGGCAAATGATAAAATCATTAAAAAACAGGGTATTAGCTTTTTTTCTCATCATTGCAACTATCATTGCCTGTATAGTTTTCCCTCTTAATTATTTGTACCGGAAACAAGAATACGCTAATCAGATTAAAGTTATTCAGCTAAATGGTGTTTATATTAATTTTATTAAAGATCTAAAATGCGCCAGTGAGTTTTTATCATACGAGACTACTAATCATCAATTTTTTATTACAGGTGAAAGCTCATACCTTAAGAATCATGAATTACTAATGGATACCATAATTAAGGTATTTCAGGAATGGAAAATCCGGAATGGTATTTTTAGTCCAATCGAAAATAAGCAAATACAATTGCTAACTGATGCTTATCAGGATTTTATCCAAAAATTCGATAGTATGGTATATCTTATTTATAAGCGGGGATATCGTGATCTGGGAGTTGAGGGTGAAATGCTCACATATATGTATCATATCGAAAAGAATTTAGCATCAAAAAGATATACTTACGATATACGAGATAAGGAAAGGGATTACCTTAATCAGGGCGATTCTGCTAGTGCACTTGCACTTAAGATATCTATCAAAAAACTCTCTGATAAATTAAAATACAACAACCGATTACAAGCAGACCAAAAAGTTAAAATTATATCACTGTTAAATAACTATTATGATAGCTTTAACCGGTTAGCTAATATTGATCGGCTCTTAGGATTAAAAACGAATAAGGGATTAAAATCTTCATTTATAGCACAAGGCGAGAAACTCGAGCGAATGATCGATCAGATGCTCACTGAAGCCAGGCAACGGGAAGTTGTTCAAGCAACGCAACTTAATATACTATTCATATGCCTTACTATTCTGTTATTCCTGATTGCTATAGTTGTAAGTATGTACCTTTCGAGGTACCTTGTTTCACACCTGGAGAAATTAACACATTATATTTCGCAGTTAGCGGTCCATAATTTCAACTATAGTGACGAAAAATTAAATCTTAGGAACGCAAGTAGTGAAATCAGGGAAATTTACAAGGAGTTTCGGAACATGGTGGCACAATTAAGGATTCGTGAAAAACAACGTGATAATGCTTTGACTGAAGTTATGGATGAAGAACAACGGTTTCGCGAATTAACCGACCTGCTTCCTCAAGGGATTTTTGAAGCCGATAAGCTGGGGAATCTGATTTATGCGAATAGAGCTTGGTATAATGCCTTTGGATATTTAAAACAGGATATTGATGAAGGGCTTAACCTGATTGAAATACTTCACACGAATAATGAAAATAACCTCTTTGGTATTGATAAAATCGAAAACTCCGATTATATAGCTATTCGCAAGGATGGAAGGCGTTTCCCGGCACTGGTATATTCAAATACAATTGTGAAAAATGATGAGGTCATCGGGAGAAGGGGTATTGTTATTGATGCCACATTGCGAAATAAATACATCGAAACACTGCAAAAGGAAACCGAAAAAGCAGTTAATTCAGATAAACTTAAATCATCGTTTCTGGCCAACATGTCGCATGAAATCCGCACGCCTATGAATTCGATAATTGGTTTTTCAAACCTGTTATCGGATGATATTATCGATCAGGAACAAAAAAAGGAATTTATTAAATATATACAATCGAGTGGTAAAATACTTCTGAGCCTGATTGATGATATCATTGATATCGCTAAAATTGAAGCAGGAGAAATAAAAATCCGGCATTCACAATGTGAACCTAAAAAGCTGATTAATGAATTGATTAATACATTCGAAGGTTACAAATCGAGTATTGGCAAACAGGGTATTAAAATAATCACCAAGCTACCACCTGATGAAATTGTCTTTAGAACCGATCCATTCAGGTTGCGACAGATAATATCCAACCTAGTAAGCAATGCCATTAAATTCACGGAAAAAGGTTCCGTATCTATTGCTTGCAGTATAAAAAATGAGCGATTTATTGAGTTTTCTATCGAAGATACCGGTATAGGCATGACAAAAGAGGAAATGAATGTGGTATTTTCACGATTTCAGCGAACCAGCAATTCGGAGGAAAAAAATATAAGCGGAACGGGTCTTGGCTTAACCATTTCAAAGAACCTGGTCGAACTTCTGGGTGGCCAGATGTGGGTTAGTTCGGTTCCGGGAGAAGGAACCCGCTTCTGGTTCCATTTACCTTATAAACGAATTTTGGAGGAAAGGATAATTTCTCAGAGTTATGATACATCAGCCGATAATAAAATATACAATTGGGCAGGACGTACCATATTAGTAGCCGAAGATGACGACAAAAGCTATGTATACTTAAGAGAAATTTTACACCGAACCAACGCTAACGTTATACATGCTGTTAACGGCAAAGAAGCTTTAGAAGCTGTAAAACTTACAAAAACCATTGATCTTGTTTTGATGGATATTCAAATGCCTCATCTCGATGGATATGCTGCTACAAAAGAAATAAAGAAAATTCATCCTGGTTTGCCGGTAATAGCACAAACTGCTTATGCCATGGATGGCGATAAGGAAAAATGTATTCTGGCAGGTTGTGATGATTACCTTACAAAACCCATCGATCCTGCAAAACTTCTGGATAAAATCAGCCAGTTTCTCCCTTCAACGGTGGAAAGGAAAAAGAAGCGGGCAGAGGATCCGGAATCCAAGTCGGTGGCTGAATCGAAAAAAGAAAAACAATAAAACCAATGCACCTTTTGCTTTTTAGCAACTCAACCAATGCAGGTGAGAAATATTTGAATTATACACTCCCTTATATAAATTCATTTTTGGGAGAATCCATTAGAGAAGCTCTGTTTATTCCCTATGCAGGCATTTCAGTAAGTTTCGATGCATATTATAAAATGGTAGATAAGCAGTTAAAAACTATTGCAATTCGGTTAAACTCAATTCATAGGATCGTGGATAAAAAACATGCCATTCAGGAAGCGCGTTGTATCATTACCGGTGGAGGGAATACATTTTATTTGTTAAAATTGCTCCAGAATAAGAAGCTGATGCAAATTCTTGCATCACGTGTGAAAAACGGAACACCATATATTGGCTGGAGTGCGGGATCGAATTTGGCATGCCCAACTATACGAACTACTAACGATATGCCGATTGTGCAGCCAAAGAATTTCGATGCATTAAATCTCATTCCTTTTCAGATCAATCCCCATTTTACCGATTTTAAACAACCAGGCCATGCAGGCGAAACGCGCGAAATGCGTATTGAGGAATTTATTCTGGTAAATCGTCAGTTATATGTGGTTGGGTTGCGTGAAGGTACTTTGTTACATATCGATGGTGCGAAAGTTGAATTAATAGGGAATAAATCTTGCAGAATATTTCGGAACGGTCATATTCCGCGTGAAATTAATCCGGGTGAAAATTTGAATTTTCTGATGCAATAATTCACGGTATCTTAGCATTTAATACTTGGTGAGCTGCTATTATAAAACAGCAGCATTGAAAATTAAATGAGTAGGCGCATACTTATTCGGATTATTATTGTTTTGGCAGGACTATGGATTGTTCTGCTCGGCCTGATATACATTACTAAAGGGAAATATCGCGACCATACTATTGCTATTTTAAAAACACAACTTAACGAATATATAGCAACCGAAATTCATATCCGAAAAGATGATATTCATGTTTCCCTTATAAGAAAGTTCCCTTATGCTGTTATTTATTTAAAGGATATTTTTATTAAATCTTCGCCGAATTATACTCAATATAAATCCGATGCTGCCAGCCAAGACACATTGCTTTTTGCTAATAATATTTCGCTGATGTTCAATTTGGGAAGTCTGTTTAAAAAGGTTTACGTTTTGAAGAAAATCGAAATACAGGATGCGAAACTTACTCTTTTACGTAATGTAGAAGGTATAACTAATTTTCATATTATAAAACAGGCGGGAACGGAAAATTTACGCGATACAGTAACTTTTAATCTAAAAGATATCGAAATACGAAATTTGCTACTTCATTTTCACGACAGCAAAGCTCATGTTAAAATATCGGGGAGGATACAGAAAGGACACTTAACAGGGAGTTTTACCGGATCTGATTTTTATAGTAATACCCAGATTAATTCAAAAAACACTTCGCTGATTATTAGAGAGAAAAAAATTCTTGTTGATGACAATCTACTTTTATCAACCAGTATTCAAAAAAAGGAATCAGAATATATCTTTTCTGAGGGTAATTTAACTTTATATGGTATACCTATGAG
>CAYMQP010000119.1:0-10985 GCA_964392505.1 uncultured Bacteroidales bacterium | reverse complement strand
GGATTAGGTTCAAGAAATCAGATTAAAATATAATAGAATTAGAATAGAAAAAACCTCTATTCTTTGTCATGTGGGATTTTATCCATCAATTGGAAAAAGATGAATAATTACTGGCAATTAATACGACAAAACTTAACCACCACACACCAACTATGTTATAAATGAGCCATAATAAACCGTGATTTAAGACAACACCCTATGAACCAAAGAAAACTGAGATAGAGGTTAATATTAGCAGTATGACTGAATAAATAGACTTAATACAGTATAAATTTCCAAAAAGTGACCTAAATCATTGCAATTATATATATAAATCACCGTTAGGCTAACAACTATCGATTTGTTGAAGCGTAAAATAGTCTAAAAATCGGCTAATCAGAAACTAGGGCAATAGTTATTTACAAAATAAGAGACGCGTATCTTGAGAAGACCCTGGTGGCCATATATTTCTTTGGTTGTGTTTGGATTCAATCTTTTGAGTGCCAAAGCACAAATTACCTTCGAACAAATAAGGAATACGGATACTATCACCTATTATGTAATTAATCCTTACGGCAATAAGGCAGAATTTACATGGACTATTACCGGGGGTATTATAGTTGGGCATTCCTCACCTTATACTGCCAATGGCGCAGACACCATAAAGGTTCTCTGGGACGATTCGAACAGAACCAGTGCAAATTATGGTATCCTGAGGGTATCGGAAATTGTTAATTGGTCGGGGGGCTCTTCCTGCTCTAGCGAGGAAGAACAAATTAATGTCGAATCGTGGGTTCAGCCCAAGGCTATAGCATTTACTTCTGACAGTGTTATTTGTTCAGGCGAATCGTTTGTGATAAATGTAGATTTTGAAGGAAAACCGGAATATAAATTCAAATGGAAGCTCTATGAAAAAGATAATCCGACAATAATTGTCGAAGACCACACAAACGAATTTACTATCAGCATTACGCCATCAACAGAAATCGTTCTGGCTGGCATTGAAAATAGCAGCAATACCGAAAAATTATATGTGCTTGAAATTACCGATGTTCAGGATGGATTTCCTGACGGCATGCCGGGGAATCTATCATCGGCCAGAGTAACCCTTTATGTTCAACCAAAAGCATCGGCAGGAACATTGAATAGTAACGGTAATCTAATTCGAAGATAATGGAGTATAAAAATTTATATACTGGTCGTTCGATTATGCAGCATGTGAATAGCATCTGGCTGGTAGTTATTGGTTTGTTTTTTATTCTGAATACAGCCCGATCACAATTTATCGGATCTGAAATAGATAGTTCCTTAACCATTGTTGATGTGCGAAAGGGATCCGTTGTTGAATATAGCTTGGAAAACGATGCGAAGCCGGGTGAAGAATTCAGGTGGGAAGTTATCGGAGGTAAAATCATTACTTCCGGTGCGGTTGGAGAAGGTACAATTGTCGATCCTTCAATACTAGAATTTACAACAGATATGCACATCATAGAGGTGCAGTGGCTGTCCGATGATAGTACCTCAGGCTTTTTTACCGGGTATATAATGGTACAAAAGCTAACAATTAGTGAATGTGCAAGTACCATCCTGAGACAGGAGATACAACAATGGAGTATGCCCACTGCATCGATTGATAAAAACTGTTTCGATTTTACCATTTGTTCCGGAGATCTGGTTGGCGGCTATATTGTTGTGAACCTGACCGGGGCAGCAGACTTCTCATACAGTTACAGCATTAAATCAAATGGTTTAAAGGATGAAAACGGAGATGCCATCAATACGGAGCATCATACAATTACTACTTCCAGTGATACCGCTCATATTGCATTACCAGGTCGATTAGTAAATCCAAGTAAGGCGGCCAGTAAATATTACACAATTGAATTAACTGCTATGAATGATGACTTTTTGGGGGACGGTGAAATTGTATCAACCAGGAAAGAATTTACCATTACGGTTTATCCATCAGTTCAAGTTGGTCCGATAGAATCAACAAAACTTAATAGAAGATAAACAGAATTAATGAAGCGTATCGAGAACATATGGTTTACTGGTGTACTGATAATCCTATCATTACATTGGGCTGCTTTAAGCGGACAGACAGACACCATATGCTTCAATGATACCATATTGTATGAAATATCCGGTCCGGAAAGTTCAGAATATAGCTGGATAATTTCGGGCGGTTCAATAATATATTCCTCCATCAATAACGATTCTGTTATAGTAGTATGGAATAAAAGCGTTGGATGGCATTCTCTAGAAGTCACTGAACTAAATGAAAACAATTGCACAAGTGATCCGGAAGTTCTGGAAATGTATGTACATGAGCCATCGGTGGATTTAGGTGAAGATGTGGAAATATGTGAGGGCAGCAGTGAAGTATTAATATTGGAGTCTGATTACGTGGAATATTTGTGGAACAACCAACCGGGGACAAATGAATTTATAGTCGATACAGGAGGAATAATAATACTGGAAGTTAAAGATAAATATGGTTGCTGGGCTACTGACAGCATTATTGTAATCGAAAACAAGAATCCGGAACCGGATTTTATAGTTGATGTTGACACATTGGACTGGTCGGTATTCGTATTCAATTTATCTGACAGTACCTGGCAATACCTCTGGGATTTTGGAGATGGCACCTATTCCGATGAATACAATCCTGGAATTCATCAATACTCCGACTATGGAACCTATGAAATTACACTTACTGCAAGTGCCAATGGTTGTTCAGGCACGACTTCTTACGAAGTAGATATTTCTGAACCTTTAACATCTGATTTTATAGCTGTTTATAATGGATGTGCCCCGGTAGAAATTACTTTTACAAATCTATCGACCGGTGCTGACACCTATTATTGGGACTTTGGAAACGGTGATTCGTCAGGTAATGAAAATCCAACAACCCTATATAGCGAACCCGGCATTTACGAGGTTACGCTCTATGCAATAAAGGATTCCATTGAAGTAGTATCGGAAAAAACAATAGTAGTTAGTGAGGCTCCCATAGCCGGTTTTACGGTAAGCCCTTCCGAAGCAAATGCTTATCAAGAGATAAATTTTATTAACATGTCTTCAAATGCTGTACAATATTTATGGGATTTTGGCGATGGTGAGTACTCAGAAATATACGAACCAATCCATATATACTCATCACATGGTGTATACGATGTTACTCTGTCAGTTTGGTCGGAAGTCGGATGTTTTGATTCACTTTTGATAAATAACGCCATAACGATAATACAGGATTGTCGCATATTATTTCCAACCGGATTTATACCCAATAAAAACGGACCCAGCGGAGGTTATTATAATCCGGTACAAACTATAGATAATAATGAAATATTTCATCCGATTTACGAAAATATTGAAGAGTATGAGCTAAGAATATATAACCGATGGGGAGAGTTGATTTTTATAAGCAGGAACATTGATATTGGGTGGGACGGATATTACAAAGGAAATCTGGCTCCTCAGGACACTTACATTTATGAAGCAAAGGCAAAATGCTTAACAGGTGAGGATATATCAACAGTAGGAAGTGTAACATTGATTTATTAAATACAGTTATGAATACATACAGAAGATATATTTTGTTTTTACTTTTTATTTTGCTAACGAAAGTGAAATTAATATCACAAGATGTTCAATTTTCGCAATATTATTCAGCAAAATTTAATATAGGCCCATCATTTGCCGGTACTACCGAAGGTGGAAGGTTCACGTTAATTTCCCGGGATCAGTGGCCTTTACTCAATAATACATTTTTCACATACGGATTTGCTCTGGATCATTACATTTCGTTACTAAAAGGAGGACTTGGTATTTTTGCCTTGCAGGATTATTCTAACGGAGGAGGATTTATTGTTACAAATGGGGGAATTCAGTATTCGTATGCAATGAATCTGAACAAAATCTGGAAATTTCGTCCCGGGCTTCAAATCAACAGCATCAATAAAAAAATTGATTTGAGCAAGATTGTCTTTGGAAGTCAATTGTCCTTCGATGAGACGAACGGTAATTTTCCCGTAAATATTGAATCAAACAATATAACCAATATTGAAGCAGCAGTATCGGTTTTATTTTATTCTGATATGTCATGGTTTGGGATGAATGTTGATCATTTGCCTTTATCCAGAAATACATTTTCAGGTGAAAGCACAGTTACTCCTGTAAAATTCGTCTCCTTTGGTGGCATTCTTTTGAAAATGATTCAGGGGCGCTTGTTATATGACAGGGATTATATTTACTTTTCTTATCTTTTTAAATATCAAAATAATTTTAAGCAATTAGACCTTGGCGCATACTGGTCAAATAATTCTCTTGAATTAGGACTATGGTACAGAGGATTGCCGTTTGTTAAAAACAGTTACAATAAATTCAGTAATTCGGCATTGATTTTTAAAGTTGGAATGGTCTTCAATTATTATACTATCGGATATAGTTACGACTATTCGTTAGCAAAAATAAACTCTATCACCGGAGGAGCTCATGAGGTCTCCATGGTATTTTTGTTTAATCAGACAAATGAATTGAATAAGAAAAAACACAAAATGGTTCCAAGTCCAAATTTCTAACACTTATCGATATAAAATCTTCGCAGCATTAAAGAAAAAACATTTATTATCGAATAAATTTCACACACATCATAGATGCGCGAGATTTCGGAGTAACATGCCGGTTTGCATCACCTTCGCGTAGCTCCTCGCTTCGCCGACTGTGCTTCGCTAAAGCTACGCGACAGCGAAGAGTGACTTCGCGAAGGCACAGTCAGCAAAGCAAGGAATGGAATGGAAGGCCGGAATAGGCCTTGATTAGTTTTATGAATAAGATCCAATATATCACATTCTGGATTCCTTCCTTCCATACGGGTAAGCATTGAAATAAATATTTGCAGAAAATATACACACCTCCAAACCCCCTCTCTAGATGGGGCTTAATTTTTTACAGGAAAGTACTTCCCTCTCTTGACTTTGCTCTGCTGAAGCTTTGCGAAAGCGAGGAAGGGGGATGTCATGAAGTTACAGGGGGTGCGTCTTCTTATATAAAAAATCTCTCACTGGTACGCATACGTCTGTCGGCATACAGGTCTTGGATGCGTACTTAATTTATTTGTGCATGTTATATTTTATACGCATTTTTCACCTTCGTCTTAAACAATCACGACTTCGATGAACGAAGAGATGCGGATAATTTAGGCCAGTTGAATATATAATTACCGAAGCAACTAAAATGAAGTTTCATGCATCTAAATAAGAAAAAATAGTATGAAAAAGACAATAATATTTTTTCTGTTAATAATATCTCTTACTGGATGTAAGAAGGATGAGGATGAACAATTAAATTGTATCCAGCTGACAACTATAAATGACTGGACGACGATTGATTTTAAAGCAGATTACACAATTCAGTTACCTGAGGGATTCGAAGGCCCCGGTATGGTAGGCTTTGAAGGTAATACATTTTATAAAAACTCAACCGACGATAAAATAATACTGGGTTATATGTATTGTGGTCCCTTGTGGTGCGAAGATTTTGGCGATACTTTACAAACCCCGGTACCTGATAACATCCAGGTTATGGGCAATTTTGATTATTTGATTACACTAAATAAAAAGGAATATTTCTGCCAGGATTCGGAAATCACCGGTGTTTTGTATTACTCGACAGATGATATTACAAAAAGCAGGCTTTACTGGAAAGATAATGGCTATTTAAAACAGGCACTGGAACTTGAATTTTATTTGTCGGAACTTGAAACAGTAAAGAGTATTATTGGGACCATTGAAAGAAAATAAACTTCAATGGTATGCGTCAAACTGGTCATTAGTGCAGGACTTTGATGGATGGTTAATTATGCATTTTTAAATATGTGCGAGATGGTAAATTAATTTTTGTGTGCACCAGCCTGCCCTCTGTCAGGTCTGCGATGTGTGACTTACCAATTTTCAATAAAAGAGTTTTCTGGTAAAACAATATGGTGCAAATAAAATACCATACTATTTAACTATTAGTACGCATAAATTCAGTACGATTAATAACTAAACCAGAACAAGATTTTTCAAAGGATTTGCTAATTATGTAAAGGAGATCTACTAAAGTAGAACTTTGATTTCTATACTATTACTACCTTTATAGCAATTAATTTTTTTCACCACACATAAAACCAATACCATGAAACAAATAATTGTTATTATTTTACTCTGCTTATCGTATTCCGGGTATTCACAGGTTATTTTTTCTGAAATTCAATCATCAAACAACTCAACTATTGCTGATGAATGGGGTGATTACGATGATTGGATAGAAATTTATAATCCCAATGATCATACTGAAAATATTGAAGGCATGGTGTTAAAAAATAACGCTCATATATGGGGTATCCCTATGGGTGATCCCAGTACATTGTTATCGCCTTACAGTTATTTTTTAATCTGGGCTGATCACGAAGAATCGGAAGGATTATTTCATGCCAATTTCAGGCTTTCTACTTCAGAATCTCTAATAATCTGTGAATCGGATAGCGCTACGATAATAGATTCGATAAGTATACCTTCGGTTAACACCGACGATAGCTATGGAATTTGTCCCGGTGGCGAATGGAGAATATTTAGTACACCTTCTCCCATGGAAGCGAACGATTGTGAAACAACAAGTATAAATTCAATTAGAACAAATAATCTGAAAATTTATCCAACTGTAACCAGCGATAAGATAGTTGTTAAAATTCCTCAAAACATAGAAGACAAGGCAGATATTAAGTTAATTTCGATTTTCGGTAACACCCTTTTAGAAAGAAAGTTTGTTGACGAAGAACTTACGATTGATTTAGAGCCATATTGTAGCGGTTTATACATTGTGTTATTATCGTCGCAACATAATATTTGGTCAGTAAAAATAATAAAGACAAATTAAAGAGGCCCGAAACAATCTTTACCTTAACATCACATTCGTGTTATTACCGTTATTGAGGAAAGTTATTTTACCTGAAAGTTAGTTCTTGCTAATTATTTTTAACCTGGTTTTGTATGATCGCTATCGATATAATTCGTATGCACCTGAAATTTTGAATGTGTATTACCGGACAGGAATTTAAATTAATAGTAACGGAGCTTGTTAGTATCTTAAAATATTTAGTAATTCAAGATCATCAGGCTATAGCATATTTACAAGCTTCTGCCATTAGCTTAATAGCACGTTCAAATACTGCAGGTTCTTCAAATCCATACGATATGCGAAGTTGGTATATTGCTTTATTGTTTTTACTGCATATAGTACCGGGAATATAGATCAAGCGGGGATTCTTTTCTTCTTTTCCGTCGATTTCGTCATTACCGGTTATTCTTGATAGAAAATTAAAAAACTTTGAACCTTTGTCAGTACGGATGTTTTTAAATGTGATGTAGAAATAAAAGGCTGCATCACCTCCTGAGTACGATTCAATATAATCACTTAGATGCGTAGAAAAAAGCTCTTTTATAAAAGCTGCTTTTTTTTGATAGCCCGCGTGAACAATGTCTTTTTGTATGTGAACATAATTATCTAACAACCAACTTGCAATCTCCTGGTTTATAAGTGATGCACTAAAGCCAATATCCGAAGTTCGTTGGGTTAAAACTTCGGCGAAACTGTTATCGGGGCATATGATATACCCGATTCTCAGTGCCGGGGAAAATAATTTTGAAAGTGTACCCAATTCAAAAACCTGGTTCAATTCATCGTATTTTAAACCGGATACAGGTTTTTCTACTTCCGGATTATGAATAATGTCTTCATAAGCTTTATCAAAAACTACCGGAATTATCCGGTCGGCTTTTAGCGCGAATTTTTTTGCTATTTCCACAGTATCCTTTCTCCTGCTATTTGACAGGATAACCGTAGACGGATTATTTACAGTAACAATATAAAAAAAGCTAATTTTTTTAGGATTGATCTTTTCAACGGCTTTCTCTAAAAGCGGAATATTTAAACCTTTATCATCTTCAGGAATGGCTACTATTTTAAAGCCTTTTCGCTCCAGCGTTTCAGTATAAATATAATAATACGGATCGGCGGTAATTACCAGTCCCGGCTTTATTATATCTGACAAGGAATCCAGAATACTGGTTGCGCCATTGGCACCAATCAGGATTTTCCTGTTTTCAAAATCTCTTTCATTCAAACTACCAATATTATAGCGCAGATAATAATCTTTGATCGATTTACGCAGATTTATCGAACCATCGGCACCACCATAATTCAAGGCATTCCGGTAATGTTCCGGGTTTGAAATAATATTTGTATAAGCTTTCTTAATGGCATCGAACGGAATGGTTCTATCATTAACATATCCCACTCCCAGGTTAATGTCGATGTCTTCCCTAAAATCTTCAGCAAATTCGGCAGTTAACTGATTTATTGCAGAAGGCATTAAGGAATTCTTTGCCAGATCTGAAAACCAATAATCCATAAGGCAATTTTTATCGAAATATACCAATATACTCCTGTTTTAAAATTATAATAATTGTAAATAAAAATCTTATAAACTTAAGGGATCTCGTTATACAGGAAACTTTTTTATTAGTTTTATTACCTGGTTAGGGAGAATTATGACAAACTAATAGTTACCCTGAGTTATACTTTTCTTAGGTTGTTTAAATTTACTTTATGACCATTAGCAGGTTAGCTATACTTCACAAAGCATATCTACTTAAGATAACACAGATTTCATCAATCACTAAGTTCGGCGATGCTTGCCTTAATCGGTACATAGGTTTTCAACAAACAGCTGAATAAGGTGTAAATGTGAAAGTTAACTTGTTCTGAATTTTATCTGACTGAAGTTTTATTTTTATTTCTTAACTTGTAAAATCTCTTTTAAAATCCTATAAAACTAGTAACATGAAAAAAGTTCTACTATTGCTTGTTTTACTGATCTCCTTTTACCAGGTTTATTCACAGGATTATGATCTGGTTGTAAGAACCAATGGCGATTCTATTGCATGCCATATTGATAGCATAACTGATACTAAAATCTATTTAGAAATCAAAGCAAGAGGTGTATGGATTCATACATTTATGGATAAAGCTGCTGTGAAGGAGTTTAAATATAGTGCTCTGGATGAAAAGAAAATCTATTTCGAACCCGGTACCTCATTAATGCATTCAAAAATCCAGCTGACTAAAAATCCGCATAACAATATGTACATGTTTTCACCCACGTCATATAGTTTATCTCAGGGCGATTTTTACTATAGTACCTATTATTTATTAACACATGATATTCAATATGGTATTACTGACCGGTTTACTTTTCGTGCTGGTGCTGATATTTTCTTTATTCCCTTTTATTTGCTGCCTTCATATACTTTCCCTATTAATGATAAATCGGCTTTTGCAGTTGGAGATTTACTATTAATAACTGGCGACTTATTTGCCGGGAATCTGCTTTATGGAATGTATACTCGTGGTAATTATCAAAACAATTTCACAATAGGAGCAGGTTTTTGGACATCGAATATTAGCAGATTAGGTCCAACAAATGCATCGCCGGCCTTCAATTTCTCAGCACAATTGAAATTATCGGGAAATACCTATTTTCTGACTGAAAATTATGGATTCAATTTATATATGGATCAATGGATTTATAATGAACTTACCGACGTAGAAGAGGAATATGCCCGTGCAGATAAAATACTCTTTGGTTTAAGTGGGATACGATTAGTAAGTAGGAAAAATATACGAAGATGCTGGCAATTCGGGCTTGTTTATGTTTTTTGCTTTAATGGAAAGGCACCAGACAGGTACAATAATCCGGGATGGCGTCGTGAGGGAGCAGGCAAGATCGAAATCTATCCTGTTCCATTAATCGGTTACTCAGTTAAATTTGGCAAGAAATATTAGATAAATTATCGCAAATTACATACAATGGATAATCAATTGTTTGAACCTGGCATAGCCTGTTCTCTCCGGTATGTCGGGTGTAGAAGAACAATATTTTATGTGGTATGTAATTGTAACTATTGAAAATGATTTATGAAAATAATCGAGTCAACTAAAATAAAATTATACATGAAAGGATTACTCTTTGTAGTTATATTAATATCCTTGTTATCAAACATTTATGGAGGTAAAAATAAATTTGTAAAGCCCGATTATAAGGTCATTAAAAAAGAGATACAGGATGAAAATTCACAGTTTTATTATCCCTCACTGTTTGAAAGATATCAAGATTCTGATACTACCCTGACCTTGCAGGATTATAGAATGCTGTATTATGGTTTCCTGTTTCACGATTCATACACACCCTATGGGCATTCTGATTATGTTGATAGTTTAAATGCGATATTCAATAAAGAGATTATAACAATTGAAGATTATAAGGAAATCATACGATTTGAAAAATTAATTCTTGATGAATTCCCTTTTAGCTTGCGGGATATCTATACACTTTCCAATGTTTACTACCAGATCGGCGATACTGTGTCAACCATTAAATTAGATTACAAATTAAATATGTTAGTCGAAACGATACTTTCTACAGGTGATGGTAAAAAGGAAAAGACAGCCTGGCATGTAATTTCCGTTAGTCATGAATATGATATACTTTCATATTTTGGATTTCAATTTGGAGGCAGCCAATCATTAACACAAAAAGGTTGCGATTATCTCGAGGTTGCTGATAATGATTATAATATTAAAGGATTCTATTTCGATGTTAATATGATACTAAGTAAAGAAGCTGAGTTATTTAAATAAATATACTTTAATATTTAGTGAATCATGAAAACTAAATGGTATGTTCTGATTACAGCAATTACAATAACTTCTGCTTCATGCTCGCAGGAGCACAGGCTAATTACCGATATTACTTATACAGATTCTCAGATTAGTACTAAACAAAAACTTGATGTTTATATTCCTGAATCGGATACTCTTATGCCATGCCTCATATGGATCCATGGAGGTGCCTGGTTGGCGGGATCGAAAGATGGACTGGCCCAAGAAATTGATACATTATT
>CAYMQP010000118.1:0-11011 GCA_964392505.1 uncultured Bacteroidales bacterium | reverse complement strand
TAACCATTTTTAACTTATTAATAATGTAAATATATGAATTACAAATGGTTTGTTGTATAATCACGCCAAAAGCGTGACAGGTGTAAGTGCATTACTCGCCCGGACGAACGTCCGTTCGGACGGGTGTTAGGATTGCTTTGGTCATTTTATATGATGTGACCGTTATTGAAAATCAAACTTACTTAACTATTACCTTCTCTCGTATGTTTTAGTAAAAAGTGTGAAATAAAATACACATTGATTATTTAATAACGAACGCTTATAAGTTGTTTATCGAACCTGGTAAACTATACAATTCAAAACTCGTTATTCGGAATATTTGAAATTGGTTTGTGAGTATTTTCATAACAAAATATGAGTTGTTTATAACATAATCGAACCGTTACATACCAAAATTTTGATTTCCGAATCATGAATCAATATTTTAGTATTGTTATACTGCAATTAAAAACAAAAAATAATGTTTTGTTAACCCGAGTGAAAAGAAAAGTCAAACCAAAAATTCTATGTTATGAAAATTGTAAAACATGTACTGTCAATCGCGCTTCTTGCATTATTTTTAAGCAAAATATTTGCGCAAGACACCGAAATTATTATTCCGGGTACTCCGGAAAACAGTTTTCTCTATGTGATAAATTCCAATGGAGAAATTCTTTTTACAATAAGAGGAACCGGTGAAGTTGAAATAGGAACCTCAAATCCATCTACTGCATTCAGTGTTAAAGGAACATCATCTCAAACTAATGGGGGTTATTTTGAAGTAATAAGTGATAATGCAGTTGCAGTTAAGGGATTTGCTAGCAATGCTTTAGCCTTAGATACTACTTTTGGAGGATATTTTATCTCAAATGGGGAACAAGGAGTCGGATGTTATGGAGTTTCATACGGAAGCAGTGGAACTGGTATACTTGGCGAAACCACTGGGGAAAATGGAGTAGCCATAAGTGGGGCAGCGCTGGCACCTGGAGGTTTAGGTGGATTCTTCTTAGCAGTTGGTAGCGAAGGAGTCGGTATTATTGGCAAAAATACCGGAAGTGAAGGAGGGAAAGGAGTACAGGGACAGTCGAGTGGTGATAATGGTATAGGTGCATATGGATTAGCAACCGGGAAGTATAGCATTGGAGTTCAGGGGGAGATAATTGAGGGTATTGGTGGTATTGGAGTGAAAGGATACGTTGGTCAGAGCCTTCAGCCGGATACTACATATGGAGGTCATTTCACATCAGAAAGTCCATGTGGAGGAGGTTGTTACGGTATTTCAACTGGCTATGACGGAAGGGGTATTATTGGAGAAAGTACCGGAAGAAGAGGTATTGCGGTATTTGGTAATGCTATGAGAAATGCGGGTTCTCATCCTGGAAGTATTTATGGAGGTTACTTCATCGCTTCGGAAACAAATGAAGAAATAGATTATATGGAAGACGATCTCAAACCTATTGGAATCAAAGCAGTTGGTGATTATTACGGTGGGGTTTTTAAAGGCGATGGAGGAATTAAATGTTATGGGCAATCACCCTACCGCAATGCTGTTTGGGCATTTAATCGAGAGGGAACCGCTATAAAAAGCATCTCTGTTGATAGCAGCGCATTATATGGACAAACCGTTTCGGGTATCGGTGTTAATGCTATCTCCGATAATGGTATTAGCGTGCAGGCAATTTCACCACAAGGGATTGGTCTTTTTGTCAAAGGCAAGAATTCAGTTTCGTTTCACAATACAAGAAATGCTGCTGCAATTGTACAAGGCAATCTTGTCGTAAAGGATTATACCACAGGTGATGACATTATTCAGATGGGTAAATTCGGCGATTCTCCATCGTATGAGCTTATTGTTAGCGGAAACATGGCCATAAAAGATCCTGTATCAGGAGACAATGTCGTTACATTAGGCAAGGGACTTGATATTGCAGAAGGATTTAATACCGATGAATATGATGTACAACCGGGAACAGTGGTTGTTATAGACACTGTCAATCCTGGTAATTTGAGTATATGCAAAAAGGCATATGATAAAAAAGTTGCTGGGATAGTTTCGGGAGCCAACGGATTAAATTCCGGCTTGGTTTTACGTTCGCCCAACCACCAATGCAACGTTGCACTCATGGGAAGGGTATATTGCAATGTTGATGCAACCGAGAGTGCAGTTCAAGCGGGTGATTTGTTAACGACATCCAATACACCGGGTTATGCAATGAAAGTCACTGATTTTGATGCAGCACCGGGTGCTATAATAGGCAAAGCCATGGAAGCATTGGATAAAGGCAAAAAAGGAAAAATCCTCATACTTGTAACGCTACAATAAATCAGCACCATGAAATTCGAAAAATTAACATTACTAGGACTAATATTCTTATTGACAAGTTGTTGTCTTTTATCAGATATTGAAAACTGCTATGAGATATCTCAGGAGAATATTTATATCGACAGTCTCCCGTTTGAATATGTCACACCCCAGGACGACAGCATTTTAGGCTTGTTTGAAGACAGCAGACTTGTATTTAGGAAGTTTGATGCTGATTCGTTCGTATATTATTCTCATCAGAGAAGAATCGGTGACATCATTATTGAAAAAGATTGTAAGCGATATATTTACGACAAGAATGGAGATTCACTTTTCCGTAAAAAGATCAGGTGGAGAACTAATCTGCCTGACCTGAGTTACAACTCTATGTCTTTGTGGAAATTGAAAAGGCGTGTTAAAGGGAAGATTGAATCTGTTAATCTTTACCTGATATCTCCTGAATCAAGTGTATTCAAAATAGATCCTCTTCCTGAAAATCCATGTTGGGCTGTCTGGAGCTTAGCAAATGGCCAGATTCAGATAACAGTTATCGACGGAGTCTCAGGTCGGAAATTGGGTATGGGTGTACCGCCACCATACGTTACCCGTGGATTTTGTATTTCCGGGCCTAAACCCGACGATGAAACGCTCTGTGAAGATCCCTGGACCGATAGGTATGAAAGCGCAGCAGCAGCATTTGAGTTGATGGGATATAGCACCCTTACAAAAGAATTTCCTTTGCCGGGCTATATATCAGAACAGCTGAGAAGTGATGAAATTGCTCTGTTTTATGAAATTTCACACAGTTCAAGCCCCAGACATTTCAGAAGTGGATGCCCTGATAAAGTATATGGTTCATATATTGAAAGCTGGCTTACTAATTATGCAAAATTACCATTCGTCTTCCTTGCATCATGTGAGGCAATGTGCAGTACTGAAAGCGGGACTCTTGCATATGAATTCAGCAAAGGTCTTCCCGTGGATGCAGCCGTTGTTGGCTATTGTAATATGCACAGAGACTTTTGTGATGATGCCTGGGTTGTATCTAAGGACTGGCAAGATGAGTTTTTTAGCTATTTATTGACCGGTAATACAGTCTTTCAATCCTATAATCATGCGATAAGAACATATTCCCAATGCACGAATTGTATAGATTTTTACGGAGACATGTCTTTACGTTTAGTTCCTAAGTTAAAGAGAAGTTTTTACGGTTCAGTTGAAGATAATCTTGAAAGTGATCTTTATAAACCTCATGATGGCCCGCTAGTGCATCGTAGCAGAAGAGATTATATTCGTAAATATATTACAGTTCCGGAAGATAAAACCTTTACGATCCATCGCGGTGCAAGAGTGGTCTTCATCGATAATGCTTTATTACATGCTGAAGGAGAAATAACCATTGACGGACAGGAAGAAATGGTACGGTTTTACACAGAAAGGGATACGTTAGGCACCTGCAAGGGAGTAATTCACATACAAAACGGAGGTTGTATCCGCATATATGACTGATGATTTGGGAAAATCTGAAAGGATTTGCCCACGCTAGTGTAGTGTCGAAAATATTCGGCATGTAATCCAGTGTCAACCCTAAATTAAAAAATGACTTGTCGCATAATCACGCCAAAAGCGTGGCAGGTGTATGCGCATTATGTTATTTTGCTTTGGTCTGGATGAAAATCAAGCCGTTGTCTTGTAACCGATAGGTACTCCATTTTCATCATCTGAGTCATTTCGTATGTAGTCGGAATACCGGTATTACTTGCAATTTATTCTTTTTGTTTATAAGAAAACGTTAAAGACATTTCCGGATTATAAATTGTTTTTGTAATTTATACTTTAAATAAACCATTAACCTTAATAAAGTATAACAAGCTATAGTGTAATCATTCCTAAACATGAAATAATTATCCGTGGCGGATTATGCCATGGGCATGCCTTTAACATGTGTAATTAATAACTATAAAAAAACAAATCAATGAAAAGAAAAAGCATTTTAAACTCCTTATCACTATTACTAATTATGGGCTTATTGTGTATTAATTGTAGTAAGGATGATAATGGGGATGCATCATCCATGACTGCCACAATAGGCGAAGCATCATTTTCTGCCGCTGATTTTTCTTTTAATATTATAAGTGATACAATCACATCGGTAATTGGCTGGTCAGGTAATGAATATCTCGGATTTAATTTAATGAATGCCACAACCACCGGAACTTATGATGTTAGTTTATCGTCATCAAACACAGCAACTTATTCTGATGATGGACAAACATCTTTTTATACATCAAGACAAGGCAGGGTTGAAGTTACAGAAAACAACGACAGCAGGATAGCAGGTTCATTTGAATGTATTGTGGTTAAAGCCAGCACAGCAGATACTATTCTTATTGATAATGGCTTGTTTGATGTGTCGAAAAGCGAATAATAAACCTATCCTCTTTTAAGTAAATTGCCCCGGCTTGGCGCAGACTCATCTCTGAAGCGGGACAAGCTCTGTCTGCGTCATTTCATGTAGTAAAACCAGTACTAATTCCTCCACCAGCTTGTCAGGTTTTATTTTTACCTGAGAATTCATTTCTCATTTAGAGCCAAGCGAATTTTGGATTGCTTTCTTTTATTAACTATTAATATATAAGGTGGATAGCAGACTTTCGTTTTAGGTTAAAGGGGCTGCTATTGTTTTTGTTTATGGCAGCTGGTTTCGATTGGCAATAAATAGCGTTTTTCTTAATTTGGTGTGATAAACAATGTGTTCGGGTGTATACACGGCACGCGGTTCACACCCAACCGTAGTATACAATGCTGCAATAATTCTATTTTTTAATTGTACTGCCGACATAGGGTTGTCAGTATGATAAATATATTTGAGACAAATTTTAACAGACAGATCATGAAAAAATACAAGAATTGCCAAAGTTGCGGAATGCCTTTAAGTAAAGACCCTGAAAATGGCGGAACAGAGAAAGATGGAACAAAAAGCATTATGTATTGCAGTTATTGCTATAAAGAAGGGGGATTCACTCAACCTGATTTCACAGTAAATGACATGAAAAAGTTCTGTAAAGGGAAAATGACAGAAATGGGATTTCCCGGATTTTTAGCAGGTTTCTTTACTTTAGGAATCCCAAAGCTTGAACGTTGGAAAAAATAATTTCGCTTGGATTTGTTTGAACTTTTAAAATCTAGTAAACGGTTTGTTTTATTTTTTACCTGAAAACAGATGAAAGCTATAGTTGTATACTATTCAAAGACAGGTAATACAAAAACAATTGCGGAAACAATTTCGCATGAGATTGAAGCAACACTTATGCCTATAAACCTTATAAAAAAGGGACGCAAAACAAAAGAAGAAAAAGAGATAGAAAATCAATATTTTAACAAGGCCCTAACAGAAAGCAGGCAAGCCGATATGGTATTTATAGGGACTCCTACAGAATTTAGGAAACCCCACTCAAAAATCATGGAATTCATTGATAAATTTGAAGCGGAAAAAGTAGCTATTTTTTGTACTTATTATGGAATGCTGGGGGCAACATTCTACGATTTAGAAGCTCGACTATTACAAAAAGATATCATAGTTATAGACAAGTTAAACATTTTAGTTGGAACAGAAAAATACAAGTTTAATCAAGATATCAGCCAGTATAAAGAGAAAGTGACTCCAGAACATTTACAAACAGCAAAGGATTTTGCTTTAAGGGCAATTTCAAAACAAAATCCCCTGAATTTACGATTAAAAGGCGCATGCGGGAAAGATTGCCAAACATGCCAGGAATTCAATAAATCGTGTCAAGGAGCAGGATATAGCTGTTGGTCGGGTAAGCATTGTGCAATTTTTAATTGCTGTGTGCTAAAGAAAAGTTACCTGACATGTGGAGAATGCAACTTTAGATTAAATTGTGACAAGTTTAAAAATGTAATATGCAATTTTGCTTAACTTGCTTTCAGTAAAATAAAACAACCAAACATATTTAAACATGAATAATTTTTTTAATAGCAGTATTAATTGGACTGACAGCCGGATTAATTGATGTTATTCCAATGATAATCATGAAGCTTGAGAAAGCAGCTAATATCTCTGCATTTACTCATTATTTTGTACTTGGATTAATTATACCATTTGTACATTGGGATTTAAGTCCCTGGATCACTGGGGTGATTATTTCATTTCTGTCGGCTTTGCCCATTATGATAATTGTATTTTCTAAGGATAAAAAATCACTTATCCCCATAACCATTTTTTCCATTATTCTTGGCGCAGGAATTGGATTAGCCGGAGCTAAATTTATTGTATAGTTTTTGACAGTTATTTCATTTAAATATCAGGGATTAATTGCCCCTTGTGGCATGAATTGCGGAATTTGTATCGGATATCTCAGAGACAAGAATCCGTGTGATGGTTGCTTTAAAAAGGACGATAAGAATAAACCCAAACATTGCAGAAGTTGCAGTATTGTTAATTGCGAATCATTGGCTAAAACTGCATCAGGACTCTGCTATGATTGTAAAATTTACCCATGTGCCAGATTAAAAAGACTTGATAAGCGATATCGTATGAATTATGGAATGAGTATGCTTGAAAATCTTGATTATATTCAAAAGTACGGACTAGAAGAGTTTCTCAAAAATGAAGAATACAGATGGACTTGCAGAGAGTGCGGAGCCGGATTATGTGTTCACAGGTATTATTGTCTCAACTGCAAGACTGAAATAAATAAAAAAGTGCGATAAGAATCAGTATTAAATAGATGAAATATCCTCCCTCTTAAACGAGTTTAGCCATTTAAGCGGGGTGATTAATTGATAGTGAATTATCATATAATTCTGCTTAAAGGTGGCAGACAGACGCCATTTTTTAAATAATTAACATTAGACAAAAAGGGGTAGTAACTGATTAAAAGTGAAACTAATTATTGTAACTTGCCGGATCAGAATAAAAAACTATGAGCAGAATATGCTAACTGATGAGATTATCAATGAATCAAGATGATTTTAAAAATTTATTTTATTCTTTTTACTCACCTTTATGCAATTACGCATTGAAAATTATCGGCAATAAGGAAACAGCAGAAGACATTGTTCAAAATCTGTTTTTACAGCTTTATGAAAGAAATTCCTTGTCGAATGTTGAAGTGCCGGAAAGATACCTTGTAAGATGTACTAAATACAAATGTCTGGATTACCTCAGGAAAAAAAAGATTAATCATGAAATTGATATTTCACTAATACCTGAAACTACTTCGTCTGACATATCAGATTTATCAGAGGAAGACATTGAACCTCTGATACATTACTTTGCTGCAAAACTTCCTCCTAAAACAAGAGAGGTTTTTCTACTTAGCAGAAAATCGGGTATGACGTATAGGGAAATTTCGGAAAAACTGGATATTTCGGTAAAAACAGTAGAAACTCAAATGGGAAGGGCATTACGGCACCTTAAAGAAATTTTGAAAAAGTATAATTACTTATCGCTGTTTTTTTCCTTATAATTTTTTTTAAGGCCCGGATAAGGGTATACATACTATTTCTTCGACTATAAAGCAGAAATTCTAAATAACTGCCTTATGGACGATATATATACAATACTGGCTAAATATTTCTCTAAAAGTTCGACACCGGAAGAGGATTTGCAAATTAACCAATTCAGGAAAAACAATCCAACTGAGTATAAAATGCTTTATAAACTTTGGCAAAAAGGAGAAATCGAGATTCATGATTTTAATACAGAAGAAGCCTGGAAGAGATTCCTAAAAAAATCCAATAAACCGGCAAGAGTAATACCGCTCTATAATAAATTCTGGAAAACTGCTGTTGCTGTTACAATTTTAGTAATCACTTCGTTTTCTATCTATTTTCTGACTAGTGAATTAAGTAAAACGAAACAGATTGTTACCGAAAATATTATTGATAAACCTCTTGATATCGAACTAGCCGATGGTAGTGTTATCTGGTTAAAAAAAGGAGCTGCTTTATCATACGCTGATAAATTTCGAGGGGGTAGAAAAGTAACCCTGTCAGGTACCGCTTTTTTTAATATAGCAAAAGACAACGAGCATCCTTTTATAATTCTTACAGCTAATTCAAAGGTAACCGTACGCGGTACTTCGTTTAACATTTACTCAAAACCTGATAAAACAGAAGTTTCAGTCCGATCTGGTACTGTTGAGGTACAGTCTCTAGAAAACAATGAAAAAGTTATTATAAAGCAAAACCAAACTGCTATTGTTAGTAAGGACAAGCTAATCCATACTGAAACCACCAATCCAAATTATTTAGCATGGCAAAACGGTGTGTTTGAGTTTAACAATACATCAATTGTACAGGTGGTAAAGGATTTAAATACATATTATTTAAATCGTGTGGAATTAGATACCACAAAATTTTATGATTGTAATCTGACTGCGAAATTCAATAAAACGAACCTTGAAGAAATCCTTCTGATAATTGAAACAACCTGCGACCTATCAATAAATAAAATAGATAATACATACAAAATCCATTGAAAATGAACAAAATAATTATAGCAATCTCAATTTTCTTGATGCCTTATCTGGTGTCTGCACAAGAAAATATCCTTTCAAAGAAAGTCACGATTTCTTTCAACAATGTTGAATTGCAGGATGCGTTGAAAGAACTTCAGTCAAAAGCCAGTGTTTCGGTTGCATTTAATAATAAATTACCTGGAATGCAAACCAGGGTAAATGCAAGTTTTAGTGAAAAAACCATAGAGTTTGTTCTGTCTTCTTTGTTAAAAGATAAAAATCTCAGCTATGTACTTATCGGAAATCAAATAACCATTTTTGAAGAAAAAAACAAACATCAATCCCTAAAGGATAAGAACTGCTCGATAAGCGGGAATATTATTGATGAGAAAACCAAAGAATCCGTGCCCTATATTAATGTTATAATTTCAGGTACAAATTGCGGAACAATTACTAATGAAAAGGGAGAGTTCATTATTGAAGATCTTGCACCTGGAACATATAATCTCCTAATCAGTGCTATTGGATATTCAGCGCAAAATATTGATAATATTACGGTTAAGTTCAATGAAAAGCTTAATATTGGTACTATCGCTATACAAGAAGGCGCTATAACTCTGGATGAAGTAATTATTTCGCCCGGTTCATTTTCCGTTATGAGTTCAAAACCTCTATCTATGCAGACATTATCGGAAAAGGACCTAAAAAACATGTCATTCTCAGAAGATATCACTCGTGCTGTTTCCAGGTTACCCGGTGTGGCTTCAAACGACTATTCATCAAAATTCACGGTCCGGGGAGGGGAAACTGATGAAGTTCTGATCACCCTGGATGGGATGGAACTATACGATCCTTTTCATCAACGCGATTTTGCCGGTGGACTATTCAGTATTGTCGATATCGAAACCATTCAGGGTGTTGAACTTCTAACGGGTGGTTTTTCTGCTGAATTCGGAACACGTCAGAGCGGTGTATTTAATATGAAAACCAGGGTAATACCTGATGATCAAAGTCGGCATTTAATAGGTATTAGTGCGATAAATGCCCGAATTTATTCTGAAGGCAGGATTTTAAATAATAAAGGAAGTTACATCGTGTCGGCAAGACGAGGTTTGCTTGATCAGACTATTAGGCTGGCTGGTAACAATCAGGAAATACCGGTTTACTATGATATGTTTGGGAAAATAGAATATATGTTAGATAAAAAGCATAAAATATCATTTCATGTGCTTTATGCGGGCGATAAAACCATGGTACGTGATATTGTTTTAGACACTTCCCGGGCTAATTCTTTAATTAATTTGGATACTATCTCGAATGTTCGTGAAACTGAATTTGACACATTAACCGATTGGGATATACATGATACAAAATACTCGAATGTGTATAGTTGGATTACCTTAAACTCAATGTACAATCCCAGACTTTTTACAAGGACTATTTTATTTACCGGGTACCTCACACACGAACGTAATGGTAATGCTTATAAAGAAGGTTTTTCAGATAAAGTAAATTTCGATTTGGTTGATTCACGCAACATGTCATTTTTCGGCATAAAGCAAGACTGGAATTGGGATGCAGGAGAAAGGCTATTTGTAAAAAGCGGCTTCGATATCCGTCAATTGTATGCAGATTATAATTACTCCCTGAGATTAGGTGATATCAGGGTGAATTCTGAAGGAGTAGTAGGTGAATATACTGAAACCAGGAGTGTAAAGAAGAAACCATCAGGGCAGCAGGCCGGGGTGTATCTCGACCTTAAAATTATGGCCTTGCCAAAATTATTTATTGAACCCGGATTACGCTATGACTATATTTCATATACCGATGAACAGATGTTAAGCCCAAGGGTAAGTGTTGCTTATGTTTTAGCAAATAATACATTTCTGCGCGGAGCGTGGGGGTATTATTACCAGCACCAGTTTATAAATAACATGGAAGTGAATTATAGTGCAGAAATGTATCGAAAAGCAGAAATGGCAGAACACTATGTTCTGGGATTTGAACACATGTTTCCGGTAGGATTAAACTTTCGTATAGAAGCTTATTATAAAGACATTTCGTTGCCAAGTGTGAATTACCAAAATTTAAGAGACCCATGGGAGGTTTTCCCCGAGGCCAGAAACGATGTTGTGAAGTTGAATATTAGTGGTGCAAGGGCAAAAGGAATTGAATTGTTCCTAAAGTACGATGTTGGTAAAAAAATTTCGTGGTGGTTTAGTTATTCACTGGCAAAAGCTGAAGA
>CAYMQP010000117.1:3129-11045 GCA_964392505.1 uncultured Bacteroidales bacterium | reverse complement strand
CTCCAAAACAGCTCCGTACTTAAATCCAATATCGCTGTCGTATGCTAAAGCAGGAACCGCTCCCCATGACCAGCCGGTCTTTATTTTTTCTTTCTTTTTTGAAAGGGTATCCGAAGAAATTACCTGTTCAGCTTCACTGGAAATGGTATCGTTTAAAGCAGAAAGATTTTCAGAATGTAGAGGAAATCTGGCGAATAAAGGCTGAATAATTACTAACTGTGCTAATAATACTTGGATCAGAATTTTTCTGTTCATTTGAGGGATTAATAGTTTCAACTTGGAAATTTATAATAAATTTGAAAACAAAGCCTATTTTATCTGAACGGCTTTATTTACAATATCAGAAATTAACTTCGGTTAAATGAAAAAAAAAACTCATCAGGTTTTTACTGGCACTATGTATCCTGGCTATTCTTTTCGGTTTGTTTTTGCTATATGCAACTATTTTCGAATATAAACCTCCCGATTCAATTGAGATACGCAGCTCACATCAGGCCGATACCCTTAGCGATACGCTGTCCTATTCTGCCTTGATTTGGAATATCGGCTATTCCGGCTTAGGATCCAATATGGATTTCTTTTACGACGGAGGTAAGAATGTCAGGGATACTTATGAAAACGTTATGCGAAATTTCAATGCCATTACTTTATTTATCCAACAGAACGATACGGTCGATTTTATAATGCTGCAGGAAGTGGATTTAAAATCGAAACGAAGTTACCGGATGAATCAATTTGTTACATTAGATTCTCTTTTAAATGAGCACACGGGTAACACGGGAATCAATTATCAGGTCGATTTTGTTCCGGTACCTCCTTTCAAGCCTCTGGGGAAAGTTAAATCGGGTATTGTAACGTTTAATTCATTCCAACCCTGGTCGGTAACACGATATGCTTTCCATGGCAACTATTCCTGGCCGACGCGTTTATTTATGTTGAAACGATGCTATCTGGTAAACCGGTATCCTTTAAAAAAAGGGAACGAGTTTATACTTATTAATACTCATAATTCGGCATACGACGATGGTTCGCTCCGGGCAGGTCAGCTTAAACAACTTGAGATGTATTCAATGGCTGAATATGAAAAAGGCAACTATGTGCTGATAGGGGGCGACTGGAATCAGAGTCCTACAAGTTTTAAAGCCCATTACAGCCAAGTTTTCGATACGATTAATGTATCGTATCTGCCTAATGATTTTCTACCCGGTTGGCAACAATTGTATCCCGATAATTACCCGACCAATCGTAGAATTTCATCTCCCTACAATCCTGAAAGTTCGCGCACTACGGTTATCGACTATTATATCGCTTCACCGAATATTAGTGCTCATGACCTGCATGTGATTGATCTGAAATTTAAAAACTCCGATCATCAGCCTGTATTAGTAACCTTTTCGCTAAATTAAAATAGTAATGAAAAGCCACCTATTATTATTTATTGTCTGTTCTTTAATAATGCTGCCAGCTGTTCCGCAGCAATATATTCCTTACGAGATATTGCAGGCCGTTGAAAATGGTACGCGTACTTTTACAGGTTTACCGGGTGAGAATTATTTTCAAAACCATGCCGACTATAATATGGAAGTCAGGTTCGATCCGGCTTCCGGCAATCTAGCAGGTTCTGCCGATATAACGTATTATAACGAAAGTCCCGACACACTTACTAAAATCGTTATGCGGTTATATCAGAATATCTATAAAAAGGGTGGAATCCGCGATGATGAAGCGCCTCCCGAAGTTATTCATGATGGGGTACTTATCAAGGAGCTTATAATCGATAAAGAGGATTATACATTAAAAATTAATCAGCGTACACGTACCGAAGGCACCAACTTCAATATATTTTTACATAATTCGCTAGTTCCAAGTTCATCGTGCCTGATTCATATTGAGTGGGAATTTACCATGCCAAACCGGGCTGTGAAACGTTATGGTAAATATGGCGACGGGAATTATTTTGTCGGTTTATGGTACCCACAAATTGCCGTCTATGATGATATCGATGGTTGGGATGGACTGCAGTACACAGGTACCCACGAATTTTATAACGATTTTAATAATTTTTATGTATCGATTACCGTTCCGCGAGATTTTATGGTGTGGGCTACCGGTGCATGGATAAATGCAGAGTACATATTATCGAAAGATACCTGGAACCGGTTTCAGGAGGCTAATGCTTCGGAGGAACTAATACACATTATTACACCCGATGATATAAAAAACAAAAAATGGTATACCGGCAAAAGATCGAAAACATTCCGTTACAAAGCAGAAAACATTCCTGATTTTGCATTTGCTATTTCCAATAATTATTTATGGGATGCTGTTACTGCTTGGGTTGGACCTGAAGGCCAGCATAAGGTTTTGGTATCAGCAGCCTATGCCGAAGGCTCAACGTATTTTAATGAAGTAGCTGCGCTCGGGAAAAAAATTATTCAACATTTGAGCGATTCCAGTTATGGAATACCTTATCCTTATTCTTCTGTCACCGTTTTCAATGGAGGAGGAGGTATGGAATATCCCATGATGGTGAATAATGGAACACGTTTTTTCCTTGATGCAACAATTTTTCTGACGATGCATGAAGTAGCACATGCTTATTTTCCTTTTCAGTTTGGCATTAATGAACGAAAATACTCCTGGATTGATGAGGGTTTAACAACCTTTCTTCCCATGGAGACACAGGAGTTTCTCGAATCGGATTATTATACCATGGAACACATAATCCGAAGGTATAATAACATGGCAGGCAGTTATAACGACATTCCCTTATCAATTTCCGGATATCAAACCCGGGGAACGGCTTATGAAAACTTCAGCTATATTCGGTCTGCAGTGGCTTTTTATATGCTGGAAAATTATATTGGTCGCGATACTTTCAGATTAGCCATCAGAAATTTTGCCAAGATTTGGCAATTTAAACATCCTACTCCATACGATTTACTTGAGGTTATCACAAATACATCACATCGCGATGTACAGTGGTTTATCGATCAATGGTTTTTCAGTTCAGGCTGGCCCGATCTGGCAATTGGTAATGTTAAACAAACTGGGAATAAAGTTAAAATCGAGGTATTGAGGCAGGGATTATTCCCTGTTCCGGTGTTGGTTGAGCTACAGTTTCTCGATGGCACGAATGATTCTCTTTTATATCACCCGGAAAATTGGAAGGGTAAAAATAAATTGGAGTTGAATTTTCTTATTGTCGAAGAGCTGGAATCAATTAAGCTGGGGAGTCCGAAAATTCCGGACAAAGACCCTTCGAATAATGTTTTTACCATACCAGTAAATTATAATCAATAAAACTACTTGTTATCAAATTATACTGCGAATCTAAATAACAACGACAATGAAATTCCTGAAAAAATTATTGTTAATTCTTATAACAGTGCTTATCCTGCTCTGTCTCGGAGTTATTTTTTTTACACGGATATTGGCCCGCAAGGGTTTACCTGATTATAACCAGAATGTGGTTTTGCCAGGTCTGATTCAATCGGTTACCGTTTATCGCGATTCTTATGCTATTCCGCATATTTATGCACAAAATGAAACAGACTTATACCTGGTTACCGGATATGTTGTGGCTCAGGAGAGAATGTGGCAAATGGATTTACTCCGACGTGTTACAACCGGAAGATTATCGGAAATGTTTGGCGAAGATTTTATTGAAACCGATATTTTCCTTCGCTCACTGCATTTTAGTAATAAATCGAAAAAGATACTGAAAGAGACTGATTCTGATATTGTTAATGCAGTAGAAGCTTTTGCCAAAGGGGTTAACTTGTATATCGAACACTATAAGGGTAACTATCCGTTGGAATTTACACTATTAGGATATGAACCCGAGAAATGGGAAGCATTTCATACCGTAAATCTTATTGGATACATGGCCTGGGATTTGAAAGCCGGATGGAGCCAGTTGATACTCGAACGTATTGCAGCAAAAGTCGATACGACCCGACTTATGGATATTCTGCCGGATATGGATTATCAAAAAACTTTTGTAATTAATAACAGCGGAGGGCAACTGCTGGCTATTAACCGACTATTGGAACTTACAAAGTTGGCCGATTTGGGACTCGATATTTTTTCAGGTAGTAATGTATGGGCTGTTTCGGGAGATAGAAGTGCCACAGAAAAACCTATTTTGGCCAACGATATGCATTTGGCTTTTGGGATTCCGGGCATCTGGATGCAGATTCATCAGGTAGTAGCGGGGAAATTAAATGTATCGGGTCTGATACTTCCGGGAGCACCTTTAATTATTGTCGGGCATAACGATTCCATTGCATGGGGTATGACCAATACCTATGTCGATAATCTTGATTTCTACGAAGAAAAAATAAACCCAGCTGATACTAACCAGTATCTGTTCGAAGGTGAGTGGATAAATTTCGATGTGGTTGAGGAGACAATTAAGATTAAAGGGGGAAGTGAAGTAAAACGAACTTATCGAAGAAATCATCGAGGACCTGTGGTTTCGGAAATTAAAAAAGAAACTGATAGGGTATTAACTATTCATTGGGTAGGAGAAGATGAAAGCAATGAATTGCGGACTGTCTATAAAGTTAACCGGGCAAAAAACTGGAGCGATTTCAAGGAGGCTTTCACTTCATTCCGATCGATCAGTCAGAATATCGGATATGCCGATAAACAGGGAAATATTGGTCTATACTGTTGTGCAGGAGTTCCAATACGAAAGCGTGATACCAGTTACTCGGTATTACCAGGTTGGACAGCCAAATACGACTGGCAGGGTATGGTTCCGTTCGAGGAGTTGCCTCACGAGTTCAATCCTTCGCGTGGATATATTTCGGCAGCTAATAATCGCACGGTCGATTCAACTTATCCTTATCATATCGGAATCTGGTACGATATGCCTTACCGTATTGACAGAATACGAGAATTGCTTAATGAAAAAGAGAAATATAGTCTCGATGATTTTCAAAGAATGCAGAACGATCAGCATTCGATATATTCAAAGCTCCTGTTAACAAAATTATTACCATGGCTTGAAGTTGATAGCGGATGGAACAAAACAGAGCAAGAAGCTATAGAGTTATTATCGAATTGGAATTACGAACTCTCGATAAATAGCCCGGAAGCATTAATAAGTGAGTATTGGACCTGTTACCTGGAAAAGCATATTTTTCAAGATGAGTTAGGAGAGGAACTATTCGCTGAATTTATGAAAGTTACCAATTTGTCACGTTTAGCCATGCATAAATTGCTGATTAGTGGAGAGCTTGCTTGGCTCGATAATATTGCGACCGATGAAGAAGAAAATTTGGGTGATATAGCGAAAAGCAGTTTCAGGGAAACCATCCGGGTTCTTTCCGATGAATATGGTTCCCAACCGGCTAAATGGGAGTGGGGGAATGCACATACAATTACATTACAACACCCTATAGCCAAAGTTCGCTTGCTTGATATGGTCTTTAATTTGAACCGGGGACCCTATAGAGTAGGTGGAAGTTTCCATACCGTATCGCCATACAAATATGAGTTTCTAAAATTCGATGATATATTGCACGGCTCATCACATCGTAATATATTCGATCTTAGTGCCTGGGACAGTTCTGTATCGGTTATTCCAACCGGGATTTCCGGAATTTGTGGAAGTAAGTTTTACTGCGATCAGACAAAAATGTATATACAAGGTATGTATCATCCCGATTATTTTAGCAAAGCGGAAGTAAAAACTAATGCTGTGTATCAGATGATTTTTAATCCGGAGTAATTACAGAAATTCAATGACGATACCTGTATTGGTATAACGATTCAAAAATTATTTACCTGATTTCCTTTATCCAGGCTTCGGGATCCACTTCATTTTGAATTTTACGTAATTCCTGTTCGGCTTCAGCTTTTGAATAGTAAACGTTATAACTAACGGCATGTAAACTTCCGATTTTACCGAATTTTTCAGAATTATAGCCTTTTTGTTTAAGTTCTATCACCAGGTTATCGGCATTGTTTTCGTTCCTGAATACTCCGGCTACAACATAGTAACGGGAACCGCTTTCGACCGTTGCAGGTGGAGTTTCGATGGTTTCTTCCGGTTCTTCTTCAATATAATCGTTTGTTATATCTTCATAAGTTTCCTCATCCGGCTCAATTTCCGGCTGTAACTGCTCTTCAGGAGATGATTCGGATTTCATCATTTCAACCGGTTCTTTATTGAATAAAGCCGAAATTTCTTCATTGTAGAAAAAATATATTACTAGTCCGCCATTAATAAGAACGATAATAATAAGCCAGACAATTAATCTTGTCCTACTACGCTTATTACTACTATAACTTGTTGTACTTGTATAAACCGGTTGTTTTACTTCGGAGGATTTATCCTTGGGTTTTTCCTCAGCAGATATCGTTGGTTCTACAACAGGTTTTGTTTTAACTTCAGGTTCCGGTTTTTTGGGGATTTCTTTTTCTGTTTTTTTCTCCTCTTTTGTAATTGGAGGTTTTTCTTCTTCTTTCTTCCTTTCCTGCACCGGTTTTTCCTGAATTATTTCAATGGATTCTTCTTTTGTCTCCGCAGCTTTTTTTGCGGTGGTTTTTGCTTCTTCTTTAGGTGGAGCCTCTTTTTTTTCTGATACTTCTGCAGGCTTAGCTTCTTTTTTACCTGGTTTTTTAGGTTCTTCTTTTTCTAACGATATTTTACCTGTCGATCCTTTGGTTAATGTTCCGATTTTCGAAATAGTATAATGACCATTCCTTTCTAGCTCGGAATTAATGTTGGCTGTGAAATCGTCTATTTTTTTCTTCGCAGCATCGCGTTCAATTCTTTCACTTTTCGAAATGGCATCGACCAGCATACCATCATTATACTGCAAAAATTCGTTGAATATGATGGTAAGCGGATTTTTCTGTTTAATTATGAAAGCTCCGAATTCGGGAATTATCACCCTGTTGTTAGTTTCGAGGATCTGGAGGAGGTACTTTTCCATGAGCTTGTTTTTTGGATAATAATACTTATTTGTAAAGTTAACAAATAACAACAGTACAACTTATTTAAAATTTTAACATTCTTCATGTTACTTTTCGCAATATTTTCCCAATTATTTCAGGATTTTGTTTTCTTTGCCTAATAAGATATTTATTAACAATGAAGTTCAGATATATTCTTGGAATTGATTTTGGAGGATCGGGGATTAAAGGAGCACCTGTCGATGTAAAATCGGGAAAGTTACTTGCTGAACGGTATCGTATACCTACACCGGTGAATGCAACACCCGAAAATGTGGCAGATATTATATTAAAAATAGTAAATCATTTCAGTTGGGAAGGGCCCATTGGTCTGGCTTTTCCGGCCGTAGTTCAGAATGGCATTGTAAAAACGGCTGCCAATATAGAAAAAAGCTGGATTGGCACCAATGCAGCAGAACTAATAACAAAAAAAACAAATTTACCAACATATGTATTGAACGATGCCGATGCTGCTGGAACGGCAGAGATGAAATTCGGAGCCGGCAAAAAAATAAAAGGTTCTGTACTATTATTAACTGTTGGCACAGGAATTGGAACTGTATTATTCTCAAAGAGGAAACTGGTTCCGAATACTGAACTCGGGCATATTACTCTCAAATCGGGAGTTGAAGCGGAAGAATTCGCTTCGGATGCTACCCGAAAGAAGGATAACTTAGATTGGGATTCATGGGCAAAGCGTTTTAATACCTACCTTCAGGAAATGGAACAACTATTTTGGCCTGAACTAATAATTATTGGTGGTGGTGTAAGCAAGAAGAAGGAGCGTTTTATTAATCATCTTAACTTAAACTCCAGAATCGTTATGGCCAAGACAAAAAATGAAGCAGGAATTATAGGTGCCGCTATTGCCTGTCGTACAAATCGTAATGAACTCAAATAATACTACTTTGTATTTTCCGATTCGGGATATTCAAATGGTACACGGT
>CAYMQP010000117.1:312-3119 GCA_964392505.1 uncultured Bacteroidales bacterium | reverse complement strand
TTTATCTTTTCATTTTCAACTCTCTTAATCAAGCTTTGAATATTAAGATCGTTCGGACCCACTCCTTCCATGGGTGATATAATTCCTCCCAGTACATGATATAATCCGTTATACTGGTTTGTATTTTCAATAGCCATCAGGTCTTTAATATTCTCAATAACACATATAGTTGAACGATCGCGCTTCAAAGCGCTACAAATACTACAGGTGTCACTGTCGGAGATGTTATGGCATACCGAGCAGAATTTAATATGTTCGAAAAACGAATTTAGTGTACTAGTAAAGTTCAATGCTTCGTCTTTTCCAAGCCTCATAAGGTATAAAACCAGCCGAAGTGCAGTACGTTCGCCAATACCCGGAAGCTTTGAAAACTGCGATACAGCATCGGAAAGCAGTTTTGATGGGTAATTTTCTTGTGTCATGATATTAACATCGGATATAAAGCAAAATTACTATCATTGCACTCAAAGGACAACAAACCAACAATAAATGATTTAACATAAATGAGAACAAGATATGAATCCATATCTCATACTTGGAGTAATCCTTTTCTATTTTATCGTATTATTCATTATTAGTCATCTTACCTCACTCAAAGCTGACAGCAGCAGCTTTTTTATCGGAAACCGTCAATCGAAATGGTATCTGGTATCTTTCGGAATGATTGGGGCTTCGCTATCAGGGATTACTTTTATTTCTGTTCCGGGCTGGGTACTTAGCAGTAAATTTTATTATATGCAAATGGTACTGGGGTATCTTCTGGGATATGCTACTATAGTTCATGTACTGCTTCCTATATATTACCGTCTTAACCTCACTTCAATTTATACATATCTGCATTCGCGTTTTGGAAGAGTAAGCTATAAGACGGGAGCTTCATTTTTTCTATTATCACGATTAATTGGTGCTTCATTCAGATTGTTTATTGTAGCGAATGTGCTTCAGATTACTATATTCGATAAATTTCACATACCCTTTACTGTTACTATTTTACTGACTTTACTATTTATTTACATCTATACTTTCCGTGGAGGTATAAAAACCATCGTATGGACCGATACACTGCAAACTCTGTTTATGTTGTTGGCAGTGATCTTTACAATTATACTTATTAGCAGAGCAATGGATTTCGATTTTGGAAGTTTATTTACAGCGTTAAAATCGAGCCATAATACAACGATATTTAATTTCAACGATTGGCGAAAAGGTTCTTTTTTTGTCAAGCAATTTTTAAGTGGAGCATTTATTACCATAGTTATGACGGGTTTGGACCAGGATATGATGCAGAAGAATTTAAGCTGCAGCAGTTTGAACGAAGCGCAAAAGAATATGTATTGGTATAGTAGCCTTTTAGTGCCCGTTAACCTTCTTTTTTTATCATTAGGAGCATTACTGGTAATTTATGCACAATCATCTGGAATTGCCATACCTGAACGGTCGGATGATCTATTTCCGATTATTGCTACAGGAGGGTATCTACCCACATTTGTAGGTATTATATTTATTCTTGGCCTTGTTGCTGCTGCATATTCCAGTGCCGATTCAGCTCTTACAGCGCTTACTACTTCGTTTACAATTGATATTTTAGAGGCAGAAAATCTACCTGAAGAAAGATTAAAAAAAATCCGATTTGCTGTACATATAATAATGTCCTTGATTGTTGGTTGTATCATATTTGTTTTTCGGCTATTGAATAACGAGGCTGTTATAAGCTCACTGTTCACTGCGGCAGGATATACCTATGGACCTCTACTTGGTTTATTTGCTTTTGGAATTTTCTCAAAACGGCGCATTCTGGATAGATGGGTACCTCTGATAGCAATTTTATCGCCGTTACTTACTTATTTAATCAAACTTTGTTTAGAATTGCTTATTAACAATTATCATTCGAGTTATGAATTGCTTGTGATTAATGGCATAATAACTATTATTGGATTAAAAATATTGTCAACTAATAAGCGTTAAAACAGTAGCAGAGGCGAAAAATTGGACAAAAAAAGCAGAGGATTATTAAAAAATAATTACTAATTAATCTAGTTTTGTTATTGAAAGAGGAGAGTTTATATCTGTTATATTAAAGATATAATGAACATTACAGTAGGAATTAGCAATACTTTTAAGTCGGAAGATATTGAAGGTTATATAAAAGCCGGTGTTGATGAATTTTTCATAGGATATATACCCACAGAGTGGCGCGATAAATATGGTTATGAAGTATCGTGTAACAGGCGTGAACACTCCAGATATCAGTATCATTCAAAATTAGAACTTGATAATGTTGTTGCATTAATACATAAATTTGGAAAGAAAGTATATCTGACATTAAATGCACATGAGTATTCAGTACAGCAATTAGGATTAATATTTGAGATTTTAAAATCTATTGAACATATTGAATTTGATGCTTTTATTGTTAGCAACATAGCTCTTATGTTAGAGTTAAGAAAAGCAGGATTTAATACTCCATTCAATATTAGTATTGGCGCAGGTTGTAATACAATAGAATCCTTTCAATTTTACCTGGAGCACATTTCAGATATTAATAAATTCATTCTTCCCCGAAAATTTACAGTTAAAGAATTTGAAATACTATCGGAATTTACACGGAGTAATAAAATCAAGATTGAGGCTTTTCTGCTTGGCGATCCCTGTCATTTTAACGACGAATACTGTTTTACATGGCATGGTGCACAAAATGAGAGTTTATGCAACTCGATGATGTATACATATCGGAAAGCTGTTCCAATTTTGTTGGGAAGAGATTGGAAAGAAACCATAAAAACGAATAAACTGGATAATTTATATCT
>CAYMQP010000117.1:0-302 GCA_964392505.1 uncultured Bacteroidales bacterium | reverse complement strand
CGTAATACATATTTTAAAAACAATCCGAAATTAGAATTTTCAACCCAGGATGCCAGTAAAGCCAATATTCTTGCCAGAATAAGCAAATGTGGTTTATGTATGATCAAGAAATTTGTTGAATATGATTTTGATTCAGTAAAATTACCGTTGCGCGGGCATAGTTATCATACGAATGTTGAAGTGATAAAACTGGTCAAGCAAATTATTAACCACCCAAATCCAACTCCTCAGGTTTGTCAAAGAATTTTAAATTCTCCCAGCTTTTGTTCTGGTGCATCGTGTTACTATAATTACCCCTATGC
>CAYMQP010000116.1:0-11160 GCA_964392505.1 uncultured Bacteroidales bacterium | reverse complement strand
GATCAGTTGCCCGGAAGAAATAGCTTATAAACGAGGATATATTGATAAAAACCAATTACTGAAGCTGGCAAAATCCTTGGAAAAAAATCAGTACGGGCAATACTTAAAAAAGCTGGCCGAACAACAAATTATCACATTCGATTAACGACATTAATTTATGACGATTACCGAAACCGGACTAAGGGGCCTGTTAATTATAGAACCCGATTTTTTTGAAGATCAACGGGGATATTTTTTCGAAAGTTATAATCATGAGAAATTAAAGGTTGCAGGAATTGATTTTAATTTCGTGCAGGATAACCAGTCGAAATCGGGTTATGGAGTAATACGCGGACTTCATTACCAGACCGAACCCAAAGCACAAACCAAACTTGTAAGGGTATTAAGCGGAGAAGTTTTCGATGTGGCTGTTGATATGCGAAAAGGATCGCCAACATTCGGAAAGTGGTATGGTGTTGAATTATCGTGTAAAAACCGTAAACAGGTTTTAATACCAAGGGGATTTGCTCATGGATTTTCGGTTCTCTCGGAAAAAGCCGTAGTTTTTTATAAGTGCGACGAATTCTACGCCCCGGAATACGATGCAGGTGTTATCTATAATGATCAGGAACTGAAAATTGATTGGAAAATACCAGCCGATAAAGTATTAGTTTCTGAAAAAGATAGCAATTTACCCCTGTTTAAGGAGGCAAAGAATAATTTTAATATGTAAGTGGAAAACACCCTAGGTGTGTTATTTAGGTAATTCCGGATTCAATAACGATAATGATGAAATGCCGTAGGTATGAAATAAAAAGTAATGGCTAACACATATTCACAAATTACCCTTCATATAGTCTTCGCAGTAAAGGGAAGAGAAAATCTACTCGCTTTAAAGCATCGTGAGGAATTGTATAAGTATATATCGGGGATAATAAAGAATAAAGGTCAAAAACTTTTTGCTATAATATGGAATGAGTGATCATGTACATATCCTCTGTAGTATCGAGCCCAAGATAGCCATATCAGATCTTGTGCGCGATATTAAAAACAATTCTTCAAAGTTTATCAATGAAAAAAAATGGTTTAAAGGAAAATTTATGTGGCAGGAGGGTTTTGGTGTTTTTTCATATTCCCGATCTCAAAGAAAGAATGTAATTGCATATATTGAAAACCAGGAAGCACATCATAGAAAAAGAACATTTAGGGAAGAATATTTAAATATGTTGTCGAAATTTGAGGTTGCAAATGATATGAAATATATATTTGAAACATATGACGATTAATTAATTTTAGTCGTTTTGTATATCTATCACCCCTAATGGGGTTTATTTTTAAATTGTTTTGTATTATTTACCAAAATGTCAGCCCTAACGGGCTTTTGAAACAAATAATGAAAATCTGGATTACGGGATCGAAAGGCCAACTGGGAACCGAGTTATTTCTTCAACATAATAAGTTATCCGGGTATCCTTTTCTTTTTACCGATATTGATGAACTGGATTTAACGATAAGAGATGAAGTTATTCAATTTGCCAGGAGCGAAAAGCCAGGAATTATTGTTAATTGTGCAGCCTATACTGCAGTGGATAAAGCCGAGGAAGAACCGGAAAAGGCATTTCAGTTAAATCGTGATATACCAGCCCACTTAACCGAAGCAGCAACATTAATTAATGCCGTGCTGGTTCATATTTCCACCGATTATGTTTTCGATGGTAACGGTAAACGGCCTTATAGAGAAACCGATAAACCTAATCCGATATCGTTATACGCACAGAGCAAATACGCCGGTGAACTGGAAGCACGTAAGCGTAATGAAAATATTATTATCCGTACATCATGGCTGTATTCACCTCATGGGAGCAATTTTCTGAAAACCATGATTCGACTGGGAAAAGAAAAAGAAGAAATCCATGTGGTAAACGACCAGTTCGGAACACCCACGTCGGCGACCGATATGGCCGATGCTATTCTCCAAATCATTCAAAAAATCTCCGATACTGGTAAAAACTACGGAGGCATTTATCATTACTCAAACGAGGGTGAGTGCAGCTGGTATGAATTTGCACAGGAAATCATGAAACAGGCCAAACTTAAATGCAAGGTAAATCCTGTTCCTACCCATCGATACCCCCGACCGGCAAAACGACCCATGTATAGTGTAATGAATAAAAGTAAAATAAAACATGTGTTTGGAATTGAGATACCGGAATGGCAAGATAGTTTAAAGAAATTAGTGAACATCTTAAAGAATAAGAAGTAGTTATAATTATTAGGAGAATTTCTTTCTTCTAGATTTTATGCGGATCAACGCATATTTTATCAAATTCAGTCAAACAATACAGCGAGAGGTATGGAATAAAATATTAGTATGTTAAGAACCATGAAATATCATTGATCACTTTATCTTCTTTTTCCTAATTTTACCGCTCTTCAAATTTTATCGGAACCATTTTTATAAATAACATATGAATTCAGGAGATATTATAACCGAAGTGAATGAGAAAGCAAAAATCTGGCTCGAGGGAAACTACGATAGTGAAACCAAAAAGAGAGTCAAATACCTGCTGGAAAACGATGAAAAAGAGCTGATCGACAGCTTTTATCGCAACCTCGAATTTGGAACCGGTGGACTTAGGGGTATAATGGGTGTTGGTAACAACCGGATGAATATCTATACCGTTGGAATGGCTACCCAGGGTCTGAGTAACTACCTGAAAAAGAATTTTAAATCGCTTACTCAAATCAAAGTTGTTGTTGGGCACGACTCGCGAAACAATAGCCGCCTTTTCGCCGAAACCACCGCCAAAATATTTTCTGCTAATGGTTTTAAGGTTTACCTGTTCGATGCATTGCGCCCTACCCCGGAATTATCATTTGCTATTCGTCATTTCGGCTGCCAAAGCGGCGTAGTGATTACCGCTTCGCATAATCCTAAGGAATATAACGGTTATAAGGCATACTGGGACGACGGAGGACAAATTATCAGTCCCCACGACAAAAATATTATTGAAGAAGTACAAAAAATAAAATCGGTCGACGAAGTACTGTTCGATGGCAGCGAAGCAAATATCGAAATAATCGGGCATGAATTTGATGAAATCTATACAGACAAGATCAGGGAACTATCCCTTTCGCATGATATTATTGCCCGATACAGCGATTTGAAAATTGTATATACACCTATTCATGGTACAGGTGTAAAGCTGGTCCCAATGGCCCTGAAGAAAGTCGGGTTTAAAAATATTATCGGTGTACCGGAGCAGAACATCACCGATGGAAATTTCCCGACTGTACACTCTCCCAATCCCGAAGAAACCGCTGCTCTTTCCATGGCGATTAAAAAAGCCGAAGAAACCCGGTCCGAACTGATCATGGGAACCGATCCCGATGGCGACCGTGTGGGAATCGTCGTGAAAGATAGCACAGGTAGTTACGTTGTTCTTAACGGGAACCAGACAGGTGCTCTCCTGATTAATTATCTTCTGACAAAATGGTCGGAAAACAGGAAATTAACAGGAAAAGAATATATCGTAAAAACCATTGTCACTACCGAACTATTGGCCGATATCGCGAATAAATACAAAGTCGCACATTACGATGTACTGACAGGATTCAAATACATTGCCGATATTATTAAACAAAAAGAGAGTAAGATGACATTTATCGGTGGAGGCGAAGAAAGTTACGGATATCTTGCCGGTGAATTTGTGCGTGATAAGGATGCAATAATTTCGTGTGTCCTTATTGCCGAAACAGCTGCCTGGGCAAAAAGCATAGGAAAATCGCTGTACGAAATGCTGATCGATATATACAGGGAATTCGGATTGTATAAAGAGCGACTGCTTTCAGTAACTAAAAAAGGTAAGGAAGGTGCCGATGAGATACAACAAATGATGAAGAACTATCGTAACAATCCTCCCGCAATTATCAATAATTCGAAGGTTATTAAGATTGCCGATTACCTGATACAGGAAGAAACGGATATATTGAAAGGCAGTAAATCGAAAATTAACCTACCCAAATCGAATGTACTTCAGTTTTTTACGGAAGACGCTTCTAAAATATCGATACGCCCTTCAGGAACAGAGCCTAAAATCAAATTCTATTTTAGCGTGAAAACCGAACTTACATCAACCGATCGATATAAGCAAACAGATCAGATGCTTGATAAAAGAATCGACGCTATAATCAAAGAGATTGTTAAATAATTACCGGCATTTGAAACTTCAACCTATTGTATAGAAAGAATAGTTCAGCATGAGAAACACTTTTATACCGGACAGCATCGAACGAAATCCGGCAATCTGGGTTAACCAATTATGTAGCCTTAAAATAACTGAAAATGAAATCGTACCGTAAAGAACTCTGGTTTAAAACCAACAGCCGCCGACAACTGATAAACATTACACCTTCGGTGCAGGAATGCCTCGATGAAAGTGGTGTTAGCGAAGGACTTGTACTGGTAAATGCCATGCACATTACCGCCAGTGTATTTATTAATGATGACGAATCGGGGCTCCATCACGATTTTGAGGTGTGGCTGGAAAAACTTGCGCCGGAAAAACCATACTCGCAATACCGGCACAACGGTTTTGAAGATAATGCCGATGCGCACCTTAAACGAACTGTTATGGGACGCGAAGTTGTTGTTGCCGTATCGGAAGGTAAACTCGATTTTGGACCCTGGGAGCAGATATTCTATGGTGAATTCGATGGTAAACGCAGTAAAAGGGTGTTGGTAAAGATTATTGGTGAATAGGATAAAATGCAGAAGCGCAAAGTTGGAAGTTGGGAGATCGAAGCTCGAAACTCGAAGTTGGAAGCTGTTATCATAGATGGTATTCGGTAATTAGTAGTCAGTAGTCAGTAATCAGTAGTCAGTAATCAGTAGTCAGTAATCAGTATTCAGTTATCAGTAGTCAGTAGTCAGTAATCAGTAGTCAGTAATCAGTAGGCAGTAGTCAGTAATCAGTAGTCAGTAATCAGTAGTCAGTAGTCAGTAGGCAGTAATCAGTAGTCAGTAGGCAGTAATCAGTAGTCAGTAGGCAGTAATCAGTAGGCAGTAATCAGTATTCGGTAATCAGTATTCAGTAATCAGTAATCAGTAGTCAGTAGTAAGTACACAGTAGTTAGCACCAAGCATCAAGCACCCAGTAAGCATCAACCCAGCAACAAGCATCCAGCATCTAGCATCCAGCATCTAGCATCCAGCATCTAGCATCTAGCATCCAGTATCAAGTTTACTTAAAAAAATATTCGGGGAAATTTATCAGGTATACTTTTTCCGTAGCACGTGTTAGGGCTGTATACAACCACCGCAGGTATTCCTTGTCGATACTTTCTTTTGGTATATATCCCTGATCGATAAAAACCGTTTTCCATTGGCCACCCTGCGACTTATGACAGGTTACTGCATAGGCATATTTAACCTGAATGGCATTATAAAATTCGTTATTCCTGACCATTTCGTATTGCTTTCGTTTCGGCTTTATTTCGGTATAGTCTTCCAGCACAGTGTAAAATATTTCTTTGCTTTTCTCACTGCTCAATGCAGGAGCTTCTTCATGAAGAACATCAAGCATTATCAATGCTTCAATTTCAATATTATAGTCGATCAGGCGTAAGGTGCAATCGGCAAACCGGTACCCATATAAATTATAGTGCTTATGAATACGTATTACTTCAACGATATCTCCATTGGCAATAAAATCGAGATCCATTTCTTCCTTAAGCCAGAAATAATTGTTTTTTACAACCATTAACAGATCGCCGGGGACAAGTTCTTCTTCCCTGTAAAGAATTGATTGCCTGATACCCTCGTTATATTTATTAGCTCGTTTATTTGACCGGTTTATTACGATAGTCTCATCCAGTCCGGAGCTATCATAACTGGCACTGAGGATTTCCAATAATTCCGATCCGGAAATACGAATAATGTCCGAATAATTTGTAAGCCTGAATAGTGGCAACGAATAATTGTTATCATCTATTTTATTGCGGATATCGGTTGCATTGGCCAGTATCCCCGACTCTTTTTTGTGACGCATTACTTCCGATAGCATGGCCGTAGTAATATTATCCGAGTATTTAGCAAGACTGGCAATTGAGAGTGCCGGGTTAATGGTCATGCCAACAGGAAGCAGTTGAGCTGTATCGCCCACCAGAATGAGTTTACATCCTTTACCGTTATAAACATACTCAATCAAATCATCAAGCAAATATCCCGATCCGAAAACAGCTCCTTCCTGTCGCTGATTTGATATCATCGAAGCCTCATCGACAATAAATATGGTGCGGGTATGCAGGTTGCGATCGAGTATAAACTTACCCATTCCGTCCTTCGACGACTTTTGCCGGTATATCTTTTTATGTATTGTCAATGCCTGATGACCTGAATAAGCCGAAAATACTTTCGCGGCTCGCCCCGTAGGAGCCAATAATACCGATTTCATTTTCACCTCACGGAGCATTTCAACATAGGCACTTAGCATGGTAGTTTTACCGGTACCGGCATATCCTGTAACCAGCAACATACTGTCGTCAGAAATATCGAGTGTAAACAAAGCCAGAGTTTCGATAAGCCCCTCCTGCGAAGGGGTAAGTATATCGTTCAATTGCTTTTTGATAAGGGATGTTAAATGATTTGCCAGCATTCGCTTATCAAATAAATGAATAGACACTCTAATCTAATTTTTTTTTATAAATTCGCAGCAATTTGAAGGAAATACTAATAAAAAAAATCAACCATGTTCGTATATACTTTAATCATTCTCCTCATTGTTGTTCTGGTGGGTGCAGTTACAATTTTTGTTGTTCATAGAAAACCTCAGTTAAGAACTATATTCCATATCATTTTTGCCTTATTGATTGTAGCACTGACCATTTTTCTTGTTGCACGTATCCTGCAACCTATCAATTTTAAAAAGGAACGACTAAAGAGAGAAAATGCCACTATTGACCGTCTCAAGGATATCAGAACAGCGCAGGAATCCTATAAAAACAGGTACGGAGAATATACCGCAAGTTTTGATACACTTATCAATTTCATAAAAACCGATTCATTTGAAATCGAAAAATACGATCAGGTGAAGGAATGGGATCAGGACCAGATTCCAACAAAAAAGGAAGCCATAAAACTGGGTATCCTGGTTAAATCGATTACCAAAAAGAGTGTCAGGGATTCTCTCTTTAGTGCTGATTATCCAATTGATGAATTAAGGTACGTTCCTTTCACAAATAAAACGGAATTCGTGATGGGAGCCGGCGAAGTAGAAACAGGTTCGCAGATTAAGGTGAAGGTATTTGAAGCCTATGCACTTTACGACGATCTGTTTAACGGTATGGACCGGCAGGAAGTAATCAACTATAAAGATGAGCGTTATAAAATCACGAAATTTGATGGCGTAAAGGTCGGATCACTTACCGAAGCTAATAATAATGTCGGGAACTGGGAGAAATAAAGGATGATTGCTAATGCCTGACATAAACCTGGTCGATCCGAACTTAAAAAACTACTACGATACAACCGAAATATCCATTCAGGTAAGCCCGAATGGATTTTCTTTTTGCATTAATGCCAAAGAAGATAACCGGATTCATAGCTTCCGTCATTATAGTTTCCCTCAGGTTTTGCTTCAGGAGGATATGTTAAACAACACAAGCGATATTCTCCACAAAGACGAGTTGCTTCGGATACCCCATACAAAGGTGCGTGTAATTTATACCGGCCGAAAATCTACGCTGGTGCCTGATGAATTCTTTAACAAAGAAAACCTGAAATCGATACTTGAATTCAACCAGCCTATTGACGAACTCGACGAGATACATTATAACGCTATAGCCGGGTGTAAATCGCAGCTGGTCTTTGCTATTCCTACCTATTTTACCGGACTTATTACCGATAAATTTCCCGAAGCCAAATTTTATAGCCAGGCTACATCATTGTTACACCATTCGCTTCAACGCAACGAACATACCGAACTGGTAATTGTGCAACTGAATAAAGAGTTTTTTGATATCATTATTATCAGAAAAGGTAGCCTAAAACTATATAATACCTTTCTCTATGTTAGCGCTACCGACCTTGTTTATTTTATATTGTATGCATGTAAACAGCTTACCATCGATACGAAAACCACGCCATTTTATTTTGTCGGTGAATTTGCCTCCAGCCTTTCCCTGATGCAGGAAATCAAACCTTATACTCCTATCATTCAGCAATTTGAAAAACCGGAATATATTCAACAAAGTACTGCACTGAAGAAACTGGATTATAATCGTTTTTATGCACTACTCTCCTTACTAATGTGCGAATAGTCAGTGGAAAATATAAAGGACGGCATATCCCTGTTCGCCGTAATTTTCCGTCGCGCCCGACAACCGATTTTGCCAAGGAAAACCTGTTTAATATACTTGCTAACCATTTCAACTTTGAAGGATTAAATGTGCTTGACCTGTTTGCCGGTACAGGAAGTATCGGCTTTGAATTTGCCTCACGGGGAGCTGTGGTCGATATGATTGAAATTGATAATCGCTCCATTCGATTCGTTAAAACAGTTATCGATGAATTAAAATTCAGTACGATAAGGACTTACAAGGCTGATGTATTTAAGATGATAACCAAAATCGACAGAAAATACGATATCGTATTTGCCGATCCGCCCTATCAGCTTGCTAAGCTGGCTAATCTCCCCGATTTAATTTTTGGTGCTGAATTACTTAAAGCAAAAGGTTGGTTCATCCTGGAACACGCTGACAAATATTCCTTTACCCAACATACGCATTTTAGCGAAATTCGAAAATACGGGGGGATTAATTTCAGCATCTTTACCTGAGTTTACGGGAGCTTCCAAAAATTCAACACATATGTTTGCGGGTAATAAAATATGCACTATTTTTGTGGCGCATTTTTGCAGGGTCTGGTAGTTCAGTGCCGAGAAAACAGAAATCTTCTGATTTCGTGTTTTCCCGAGCATCCTCGAAAAATAACAAAAATCAAAGATTTTTTATTTTTCGGGATTTGGTTAGAATAATTTAACTTTAAAAAAAATTGTGAAAGTTCTTTAAATACACATTCGGTCTGGTAGTTCAGATTGGTTAGAATGCCGGCCTGTCACGCCGGAGGTCGCGGGTTCAAGTCCCGTCCAGACCGCATTAAAGACAAAACCCGAGAAGAATTTCTCGGGTTTTTATTTTTCTGAAGTGTTAAATGCTTGCATTTATTAGCAATAGAAAAATGAAAATCCAGCTCTGCGTCAGCAGACCGGGTTTTGTCTTTAATGCAAGGTAACCCCCGGCAGGGGAAGGGTCGACGTTCCAACGGAACGGCATTCCCGTCCAGACCGCTCTAAAAAACAGCAATCCCTTGTTAATCATAGAATTAGCAAGGGATTTTTCTTTTTAGGGGTCGGATATGGTGTCGATGACGGGCGTACAGGAAGATAAATACTTTTAAAAATCAGGGCGAACAGGTTGCCTGTTTCCACTATTTAAGAGATATTACAAACTTGTGACAATTCGTGACGTTCTTTTACCTGCATATGACAGAGATGATATGCCGGTCCCGTACATTTGTTTATGATTTAAAAATTAAAACTCCCGTCATGAAAACAAAAATTAATTATCCGGAGAATGCTAATAGAGCAAAAGCAATTGTTGTAGCAGGTTTAATTTTGATACAGGTTACCCTTCTTGCAGGTGAAAGTTCTTTTATATCAAATGATTCTAAAAAGACTGACCACGGTTATAGTGAGAATACAAAATGTTCAAATTCGCAGAATGCTGGTAATGCCTGCGATTACATAATTGAAGAAGCTATAGAAAATGAACTTGAGATTGAGGACTGGATGGTCAATATACATAACGGTTTCTGGTTAGATCTTGATGATGCAGAGGAACCAGAACTACCCATTGAGAACTGGATGGTCAATACACATAACAGTTTCTGGTTAGACCTTGATGATGCAGAGGAATCAGAACTACCCATTGAGGACTGGATGTGTAATATACACAACAGTTTCTGGTTGGATCTTGATGATACAGAAGAATCGGAACTACCTATTGAGAGCTGGATGGTCAATACACATAACAGTTTCTGGTTAGACCTTAATAATGCAGAGGAATCAGAACTACCCATTGAGAGCTGGATGTGCAATATACATAACAGTTTCTGGTTGGACATTGATAATGCAAAGGAATCAGAACAACCCATTGAGAGCTGGATGATAAATCCTAATGATTGGAAAAATACTGACGCCGAAGTAATGCTTACTTCAAAATAAAATCAAATACAGTCATCCGGATAAATAAGGTTCATTATAAATAAATCATAAATATATACAAGTTAGATAATAACGATTATTTCTTGACCGCAAAAAATAAAAATCCGATGAGAAATCATCGGATTTTTTTATTTCTGCCTGGCATTGTACCTTTAATCATTTATTAGTCCACACTAAAAAGGAAACCATAATCCAAAAAAATGGGACAATGGATCGCTTATTCGTATGTGCACCTCATTAAGAAACAATAAGCCACGATATATACAATATCGTCCACTGCATTATATTTTTTAGTATTGTAATTTGCATTCAATAAAATGTCTTTTTAAAACCATGAAAATAATTTGTATTTCTTATCGGAAAAGCTTAATAATATCTTCTTTATTATTAATCTCAATTTGTGCTGGTAGATCAATTGCGCAGACTGTTACTCTACCAGGCTCGGATTACACGATTGAAGAATCCAAACAATCTTCTTCTGATTCAGTAAAAAGCAATTTCGAATATAAAGTGTTTGTACCTCCTGAGCAGAGTAAGCCTAAAAGGATTTTGGTTGAATTCCAGGGTATGACACTGGCGCAGTTTTATAAAGAAAACCAAAAAACTGATGTTCCGGATTTCGACCTGAAGAAACAACAGTTTATAGTAGCTCAAAATTCAATTTTTGAGAATTTTGAGCGGGATATTGCCATTCTGTTCATAGATTACAGCACAAAGCGTTTACAATCAGATCCCGGGGCCAAAGTACACGAGCCCGTCCTGGGTAAGAAATTCCATAAGCTTTTCTTTGGTCAGCAAGTTACCATTGACAGCCTGATGATACAGTATATTGAAAAGCTACCCTATGTGAAGAAAGTCCATCATGAACGCAGGCTGAAAGCCAGTCTCGATGAAAGCG
>CAYMQP010000115.1:0-11175 GCA_964392505.1 uncultured Bacteroidales bacterium | reverse complement strand
GTTACAGGATGATCTGTTCGTACTGAAACTGGTACCTGGAAGTACAGGATTTCGTGACCAACAGGACCGGACAAACGGTAAACTCTATGTTTGCCCAAATCCAGTAATGAATTCGGCTACATTGCAATATTCAATTGATAAATCATCCCGGGTAACCTTAAGTTTATATGATGCCGAAGGGCGGGCTGTCGCTTGCCTCTTCAGTGGAATTGCAGATTCAGGTGATCATTCATTGAATTGTGATTTTTCATCTTTTCAAAATGGTATATACTATCTTAAGCTATGTTGTGATGAAGTAGTTCAAACTTGTAAACTGATCACTTTGAATTGATAGCTGGTGATTTAACCCAATGAGTCTCCCTACCTGGAATTCTATTGATTAATTGCTTGTTGAGGCTTCCTTCCTATGACTTAAGCGTCGCGCTTGTACCAATTATTAAAATGGTTTACTTACCAGGGTAGGCTTACTAAAATCAGTCTTTTCTAATCGGCATAATCTGTTGCACTATTATATATAGAATTATTTAGGCAAGAAATCCGAAGTCTATAGAAAGTGTTTTGTAACAGAATTTTGACGCTGTATTAACTCTTTAAATTTAACCAATGATTCGTTGCTAAAACAACGCTTTGGTATAGCGTTAGCTGAGTTCCTGTTCTGAAATATTAACCACCAATTTCTTAACTCAACTATTTTATGTGTTTTTTCCCAGGTTAGTTCACTATGGAACGATTCACCCTGAATTATTATATGCGAATCAGTAAATGTATAGGCTATTTTTTCCTTGAGTCTTTCATTTGAACTATAAAACTTTTTAGCATTCCAATAGAAAAAAAAGGGCAAATAGCCCAGTATAAAAATGGCAATAACAAGTTGAATGTATGTGAGTATTCCAAAATAGTACCAGAGATTACTAAGAGAAAGTACTCCCCAGACTAAAAGGATAAATCCTAAAATAAAAAGTATCCGAATAATTTTTCTGCGGTAGGTAAGAATAAATGCTAATTTCAGGTATTCTTTGAGTTCTATTTTAGTATCAATTTTTATTTCTCTCACTTCCAAGAGTAATTATAAATTCTTATTAAATCAAATCTAGCATTAAATGCTTAATAAATAGAATAGTATTAAATATTCTCAATTATTTACTTCTGCTTTTATGATTTCGGGTATGATCGGCTACCCGTTCTATATATTTTAGACGTGTTTCGGGGCGTTTGGCAGTAAGTACATATTTAATTAATTCCCTACGATGTGCAGGAGTCAATTTCATGAATTTCTCAAACAGCCCGTTTTCTTCTGAAAGGATCATCTCCATATCTTCAGGTACTGATAATTCACGCGATTCAGGATCGAATTCAATTCGTAAGGTTACATTGTCGTGTTCTGTTTTATGTGTTTTGTTGCGAATAGCGCTATCGAGAAAAAGAACATACCGATTTTCTCTTCGCGGAACGCAGGTACCTTTGAAAGGAACTTCTTCAACAAATCCAGTGACAGGTATATACCCGCTTTGATTTAGTTTTTCAGATACGCCCCGTGGCACTTCAACCAGATAATTCATTCCTTCTTTGAAAATAACTGCTGAAAAACTAAACATACTGTATTGATAGTTTTAGTGAAATAAAATTATTTATTCTATTCAGCGGAAAGATAGAATTCATCAAGATATAAACTAACAATTTGTTCTAAGGGATTTACTCTTATTTTTCAATCAAAATATATCCCGAATACCCTCCTGTGGTTGTTTTACTCCTGATCAACAGGTATTTATAATTATATTCAGATTTGTTTATTTTTACTTTTCCGGTAGATTTATACAAATCCTTTTCTTTTATATCAGAAATCGATTTCTTAACATCGGGGAATAATGCCGATAGTTTTTCACCTACTGTTTTCTTGTCCTTAAGATCAAGTAATTTAAGACCTTCACCATTAATATCGGTTACACTTCCTTTGTCATCGGTATTAAATATTAATACGGGTAGAGTTTCAGAAAAACTTTTTAATAATTCATTTGCCTGCTCAAGCCTGAATTGTGTATTCTTTTTATCGGTAATATCCCATGTTATTACCAGACCACCAATAAGCTCACCTTTTTTATTTTTAAGAGGCACCCTGCTGGTGTCACCCCAACGTCCAATACCATCCTTTTGTATAAATAACTCTTCGTTGTTATAGGAAGCTATACCTTTTCTTATTTGCTTAATTTCCTTTTTAAGCCTTTCTTGTGTATGGGAACTGCCAAATACTTCCGGATCGGTTTTACCATATATTTCCGATGGATCTTTCAACCCAAGTGCATTAGTTTTTGTTTTGTTTATCCTGGTGTGTCTAGCTTCGATATCTTTAAAGGTTATTCGTGCGGCAATGTTATCCATCAGGGTGGTAAACATGATGTTTTCGAGTTGAAGTTTTTCGTTCTGTATCTTTAATTCTTCGGAGATTTGTTTTTCGATTTCCCGCATACGGCTAAGCTCTTCCTGTGTGGCCTGCATTTCTTCCAGGTTTTGCCTGAGTTCTTCTTCCTGGGCCTGTAGTTCTTCGTTTTGCATTTGAAGTTCAGTTTCCATCCGCTTGGCTTCAGTAATATCAGTCGATATTCCAAATGTACCGATTACTTTTCCCGACTGATCGTAGAGGGGCATTTTTGTTGTATTAACATAGGTTATAGACCCGTCCTTTCTAACTTCTTTTTCAATGAGGTCGATTATCGGCTTTTCTGTTTTAATAATTTTTTGCTCGTCTTCAAAGGCGGGTTTTGCGTGTTCATCGTCGAAGAAATCAAAATCAGATTTCCCGATGAGTTTATCCGGGCTTTTCAGTTTAAATGTTTTAGCAAGCGACAGGCTGGCTTTTATGAATTTACTCTTAAGATCCTTAAAATAAATATAGTTAGGTATATTGGTCATGAGAGCATCGATCAGTGATTTTTCGTAGTTGAGCTCTTTATTTTGTTCTTCCAATTGTTCCAGGTATTTCTTTTCAGCGGCCCGGCGTTCTTCTTCATGCTTTTTCTCAATTTCCTTCATCCGGGTAAGTTCTTCCTGAGTGGACTGCATTTCTTCCAGATTTTGTCTGAGTTCTTCTTCCTGTGCTGCCAGCTCTTCGGCTTGCATCTTTTGCTTCTCAAGTAATTTCTGTGTACGAAAATTAGCTTTCAGGGCTGTAAGAATTGAAGTAAGGGTTTCGCCTGCTTTTTCAACAAATTCAATTCTGTACTTAGGAATGGGGGAGAAGGAGAGAAGTTCAATTACTCCGATTACTATCTCATTTAAGCGCAATGGAATAACAGCCAGATGTTTAAGTGATGATTCTCCCAAACCCGAACTAAAATTGGCATAATCGTCAGGCAGGTTGTCGGCAGTTATTACACTCATTTCTTTGAAACTGGTTCCTAACTGTCCTTCATCGAGTTCAACACGAGTTCCAACTAATCTTTTTTCATCCGCAGCATAGGCCGACATGAGTTCAAGATATTTATTATTCTCGTCTTCATCGTTAATCAAATAGATGGCTCCCTGTTGAACTTCAAGGTATTCGACTGTTTCAGTAATAATACTTTGCGCGAGTTGGTGCAGGTCGTCCTTATTCCTGCTCATCACATCGCTCATTTTCGACAATCCAACATTCAACCAGTTTTGTTCTTTTTCACTTTCAATTTTCTCCTGTAGTATTTTATCTTTCTGGGCTACTTCTTCCTTTTGTTTATTGACTTCTTTTAATCCTTCCTGTATCTTTTGTTCTAGGAGTCCCTTATCTCTTTTGAGAACTTCTTCGCGTCTTCTGATATATCGAGCAACCAAAAAGATAACAGTGGCAACAACGATAAGAATAAACCAGGTTTTTCGATAAAAGGGCGGTGTGATAATTATTTCAACACTGAGTCCTTCTTCGTTCCAAACACCATCGCCATTCGATGCAATAACCCTGAATATGTAATCACCACCAGGTAGATTGGTGTAAGTAGCATATCGTTTACTGGCATCGGTTTGATTCCAATCCTTATCAAATCCTTCCAGCTTATATTTATACTGATTTTTTACTGAATTGCCATAGTCGAGCGCGGCAAATTTAAATGACAGGATATTCTGTTTATGTGAAAATTTAAGCTTCTTTATTTGGGTTATTGCCAGTTTGGTTTTTTTACCTTTCACTCGGGTAGTATATTTTGAAAACGGTTCGTTAAGTACTTGTAATTCGGTGAGTACTACTTCGGGTGAGTTTGGATTATTTATGATTTCATCGGGTTTAAACATATTGAATCCGCTTTTCCCTCCAAAATAAAAAGTGCCATCCGATGCTTTTATGGAAGCAGTATAGTTAAATTCATTACCCTGCAAACCATCTGTTTTATCGTAGTTTTTGAATGATAATTCATCGGGATTTAGTTTGGAAATACCTGCATCAGTACTTAACCATAAATAGCCATCATCGTCTTCAAGTATCCCGTTTATGGTATTTCCAGGAAGTCCGTTTTCAACATAGAAAGCTTTGAATGTTCCACTGTCGCGATCCATTAAGCACAGTCCGTTACCTGTTCCAACCCAGAAACGGTCCTTAGTATCTTCGTACAACGCCCGTATATCATTATTACTAACTGTATTTTTTACTTTCTGATTGTAAGTATAGCGTGTAAAATTATCTTCTTCCCTATTATAACGGTGTAATCCTCCTCCTTCGGTTCCTATCCATAATATGTGATTCCTATCTTCATAAATGATTTTGATATTGGGACTGTTAAGCGCAGTTGGATCATCTACATCGGATATATAATGATCAAATGTTTCGGTAATTTTATCGAACTTATCAAGACCCACAGCCAGCATACCTACCCAAATAATGCCATAGCTGTCCTGAAATGTATACCAGGGATGAATACCTGCAATACTGGTCGGGTCGTTATCATCAGGCAGATACTGTTTGAAAGTCATATCGTACTTATTGAAAATCGTAAGCCCATGGTTATAGCTGCTAATATAGATGTCACCTTCATCGTCTTGCATCATGTGGATAATAACATCGGTCTGAAGCCAGTCCGGTTTTGAAGGATCCATTCTGTAATGCATAAATCTTTCAGTTATGGGTGAGAACCTGTTTAATCCACCACCGTCCGTTCCGATCCAGATTTCACCATCCGTGTCTTCCAAAAAGGCTGTAACATTTTTATAGCTCAGACTATTGGTGTCGAGAGGATTGGGAATGTATTTTTTAAATTTATTCTTATAAAGACTTTGAATATTTAATCCTGCTGAATATGTGCCCACCCATAAGTTTTCCGTTCTATCGAAATATAGGGCATAAACTGCGTTTGAACTTAATGTTTCTGTATTTCCCGGGTCGTATTTTACAACACTGATTTCACCGGTATTATTATCGATTATATTTATACCTCCACCATCGATTCCTATAAGGATATTTCCCAACCTGTCTTGGGCAAACGACATTACTGTGTTTTCTTCTATTTTATATAAATCGGATTCTTTGCGGTAATTAATGAATTGCTTCGATTCAAGATTGAATTTATAAGCTCCCTGACTGGTGGTTCCTATCCAGATGTTTCCGACACGATCGAGAAACATCGATTTGATGCCATCATCGGCATCTGCAACCCGATCTTCAAATCGAAAAACTGTGAAATCGTCGCTGTCTTTCTCTTTCAAGCATAGCATATTATTTCCAATTCCAAACCAGCCATTTCCTTCACTATCGAAAACAAGGCCAAAATAGAACGACGCGGGTATGGATTTAGGATTCTGAGGATCGTTAATGTAATAGGTTACTAGCTCTAGGTTTGTATTGTATACAAAAATCCCTTCGTTTTCATCAACGATCCAAATATTACCTTCAGGTCCGGTTACAACCAAATTAACCTGTCTTAAGGTGATAGTTTCGTTCTCAAGTGGAATATTGACAATTCGCTGGAATGTTTCCGTTTCGGGAAAATACACACTAACTCCCCCTCCATAACTAGCTATCCAGAGTTTTCTTTCAGCATCTTCACAGATATTTATTACATGTTCGTGCGATAGAGAAAGACTATCATCCGGATTGTGATTAAATATTTTAATCTCGTATCCGTCGTATCGGTTAAGGCCATTGAATGTGCCAATCCACATAAAACCGTAGCTATCCTGGAAAATACATTCAACATTTGCCTGCGAAAGTCCATCGTCGGGGGTAATGTACTCAAATTTATTTTGAAGTGAGAATAACTGAACAGGAAGAAGAATGGTAATCAGGAAGATCGAAATTCTTTGCATGACCTATGTGCCTATTAATTTGATCTTAAATTAGTAAAAAAAAGTAAATTGTGAGGATTATAAAAGGAAAGAATATACACATCTGCCGAGCTAATGCCACAGTATTTATAATTGTATGTTTTTAGTTTTCAATTCTTGTCAGATTCAAGCATTTTTAAGGCATAAGCATAAGCTCCCAACGAGATGGCTTTGCTGGTGCCTATAGTAGATGTGCCAACAGGTATACGGGCTTCGGCATAATAGCTGAGTTTTTCGCCTGTACCAAGTACTTCAATTGTTTCTTCATTCCAATTTAAAAACTCTTTTTTTCCTTTTGGATTGTCGATATGAAATACTTTCTGAACCAGACGGGGATAACTATTTCCGGTATAGGAAAGGTAATTCGAGTTTATTTCCTCGATCATTGCAGGAACGATTAGCGACATAGCGCCCGAAAGTCCTCCGCCTATAACAGCAGCGCTATCGATAACAGTCAACAGATTTCCTAAGACATCACCCAGCACAACACCCAACTGATAGAATGCCTCCTTAGCAGCTTCTATATTTCCTTCGCGTTTGCCCAAGGCGATTTCAAATATTTCTTTTGGTTCAGGTGCATCAACCGGATCGATACCTGCTTGTTCAACATAAACCCTTCGAATAGCTCTTATGCTAATTCCTTCTTCAGCATTGGTATTTGTATTAATCCTATTGCGGAGCAACCAAACTTCTGCTGCCATTGAATTATCACCTAATAATAATTCTTCGTTTTGAACTATACCACCACCGAATCCAGTACCCAGGGTCAGACCGATAAGATTTCTGTATTTCTTCTTGATACCGGCTTGTTGTAACAGATTATTCACATGGGGAAGGAATCCTGATAGGGCTTCGCCATAAGCATACAAATCGCCATCGTTGTTGATAAATACAGGCAAATTAAATTTATTCTTTAATATTGGGCCAAGGGGAACCTTTCCTTGAAATGCCGGCAAATTATTCAACCGGCCTATGATTCCTGTTTTATAGTCGGAAGGTCCCGGAAAAGCAAAACTCAGCGCAACTGGTTTTTCGCTTAACTGCGATATAACAGCATGAAATCCTTCTTCAATTGTATTTATACAATGTGATAATTCCTTAGCGTTAGAAGGAAGTGTGACCGGTTCTACAATTCCGTGATTTGCCTGTATGGCAGTAAAAACAAAGTTTGTTCCTCCGGCGTCGAGTGTGAGAACAATTCGTTTGTCGGTTTTCGGATTCATATATAATGCAAGTAATTCGTATTAATAAGTTTATCAGGATTATTGATACAGGAAGCGTTTGATACTTCGTTTAGGCGTTTTGATGAATTCTTCTTCCACCAATTCAAACTTTGAAATATTCATATACGTTGGAAAGATATGGTTTATATCCTGAATATGCTCCTTCATTATCTCCTGAAGTTTTTCTGATGTAATTTGGTTTTTCTCAATAGTATCTTTTTCAGGGAATATGAGTGCAACCAGTTTTTCATTACGCTGCACCACAACCGATTCAGCAACACAAAACCGGGTATTTAAGGCCGATTCAAGCTCTTCGGGATATATATTTTGTCCGCTGGCACCTAAAAGCATACTTTTGCTTCGGCCTTTAATATAAATAAAACCGTCCTTGTCGATAATTCCAAGATCTCCGGTATGCAACCATCCTTTACTATCAATGATTTTCTCGGTTATTTCTTCATTCTTGTAGTATCCAACCATCATATTTTCACCACGCAGTATAATTTCGCCAACAGTTTTTTTAGGATCATCGGAGTCGATTTTTACGTCAAGGGTATCTACTGCTTTACCTGATGAGCCGTATCTGTTAATACCCGATGCGGCATAGCTGATAAGCGGCCCGCATTCAGTCATACCATAGCCTACGGTATATGGGAATTTAATTTTCCTGAAAAAGTGCTCTGTTACTGGATTAAAAGGAGCTCCTCCTATAACCATTTCTCTAAAATTGCCGCCGAAAACACCCATTAATTTCTTTTTTATTTTATTATGAATCAAATTACTAATACCGGGTATAGTCAGTAATATTTTCATATATATTTTACCAATGATAGGTAATATTTGTTTTTTATAAATTTTTTCAATTACCAATGGAACGGAAAGTATCAGAGCGGGTTTGATTTCTTGGAATGCCTGCATCACAATTTGTGGTGATGGAGTTTTAGTGAGTATGGTGATGGTACAACCAATGGTAAAAGGAAAGAGAAATTCAAAAGCACAACCGTAGGCATGTGCCAGTGGCAGAAAAGATACAATAGGATCGCCGGGATCTAACGGCATACTATGCTGGGCAAAACGTATATTGGCAGCCAAACTATTGTGGGTAAGCATAACTCCTTTCGAATGACCTGTTGTACCCGAAGTATAGCTTATTACTGCCATCTCGGAATTGGGAATTTGAGGCGGGAGATATCGATCGGGACCAAAACCCGATGTGGTTTTTTTTTGAAAGTCCGATGTGCTCTGATCGAGTTTTTTCTGAAGATCGTGACCTGCATCATGTAGTAATTCATAATTATTGAGTGTAACTATACCCAGCAGGTTCTTCAATACAGTAGGATCGATATTCTCGAATATAGTATCGGAGCTATATAAAATAACGGCATCGCTATGATTAATAATTTTCTGAATATCGTTGGTGGTGAAATCGGGTAATATGGGAACAATAATTGCTCCATAGGTTATGGCAGCAAGGTAAACGATGCACCACCGGCTTGAGTTTTTACCTACGAGGGCTATTTTGTCACCTTTTTTTATTCCAGCACTTTTAAAAAACAGATGAATTTTTATTATATATTCTGCTACCTGACAATAGGTAAAGTTTTCACCCTGGTAATCGGCAAGTGCTTTAATATCCCAATATTTTCGGATACCATTATTAATATAATCGGTGAAGTTTTCGGTAAGCATTAAGCTTGCAGTTAGGTTTAACCTGAAATATAATGAATTTCAGTTAGAAATAGATTATTGCAGTTATAAATCATAGTATTTCAAATTAGATTACTGTAAATTGGTAGAGTTGAAATATTATTAACCTACTATAAAGTCAATATAATATTATGAAAGAATTAGCCTTAACCGACAAATCCGTTAAACCTGATGATTCGCTTATCCATTCAGCTATTGGAGATAATATGAAATATTGGACAGAATTTATGGAGTATATGCAAAATACTTATTCCGACTTAACTTTAGATTGGAAAGCTTATAAGGATGCAAAGTGTTGGCTAATGCCAGTATCAGTTAAAAAGAAAAATCTTTGCTGGATTACCATACTGATAGGCGCTTTCAGAGTAAGTTTTTGGTTTGGTAAAAAATTGGAAAATCAGGTTCTGAACAGTGATTTGCCTGATAGAATCCTCGAAGAATATCGAAATGCAGAGCAAAACAAAATGGGACGGGGTATATCTATCACAGTTGAAAATCAGGTTGATCTGGAACATATTAAACGGTTGTTGGAGTTCAAAGCCGCTATAAAGTAACCACTGACTTTAAAACTGTAGCTAAATCTGAATTTTTCTCATGAGTTAAGGTATTAACTCAATCCTTTTTTTTATATTCAACACGCCAAGTCCAACTGTTATGAAAAAGATTGCCATTACATCATCAATTCTTTTATTTTTTATTATCTGTAGCCGAACTGATGCTGGAACTTTCAGGATTTACTCCGGAGTGAAAGCCGATACCCTGAAAGCCAGGGAATGGCTCGATAAAGTAGACGCATATTCTGACTCTGCCAAATACGACAGTGCTGCTTTTTGTTATGAGCAGGCAGCTAAAATTTTTAAAAAAGCACGAAACTGGGAAAAATACATTTTTTGTCGCAATGGAGTGTTTGTCGAACTCAGGAATAAGCACGACAATACTAATTTTATACCCATGGTTCGCGAAAACCTTGCTTTGGCATTAAAATATCTTAATGCTGAAAATTCGATATTGGGTAGCAGTTATATGAACATTGGCCATGTATACGCCGATCGCAGCAATATAGACAGTGCTTTGCATTATTTCAACAAAGGAATAGAAATCTGGGAATTACATTATGGCGAAGAACATATTATGATGGCTAATGCTTATGGCAATATTGGTGTATTGTATCGGAAAAATGCTGAATATTTAAAAGCTGAAGAATATTTTAAACGTGCCCATCAAATACGTCTTGATATTTTAGGACCCGATCATCCCGATGTTGCCTATTCGCTGAATAGCCTTGGATATGTTGCCTATAGTATGGGTAAGTATGATGAATGCCGGGAGTATTTTCGAAAAGCAATTGAAATCAGAGAATCATACTATGGAGAATTTCATCCTCTTACTGCTGAATCGTATAATAATTATGCAGCATTATGTAGCCTACTTGAAGATTATCAGCAATCATTGTTCTATAACAATAAAGCGCTTGAGGCGAGATTAAAATCTCTTGGATCAAGAAATCCTAATGTTGCCCTTAGCTATAATAACATTGGAAATGTATATCTGAATTTAGGTGAATATGACAAAGCAGAGGAATACCATCAGAAAGCGCTGAAATTACGATTTGAACTTTGGGGAGACATACATCTCGATGTAGCACAGAGTATTCAGAATATAGGTGTTTTGAATTTTGAGAGGGGAGACTACCGTAAGGCACTTGAAAATGCAATGGAATTATTGCGAATTCTAGAATCGATTTATGGTAAGGATCATCCAAACCTTGACGATGCCTATAATAATATAGGTGCTGCTTATGAAGGATTAGGCGATTACAGGAATGCATTCTATTTTCTTAATAAAGGACTTGAATTAAGGCGACAGGTTGCTCCCGATAATCCGGCTCTGATCTATAGTTATAATAATGTTGGGGCTATGTTCAAATACAAAGGCGATTATGATATGGCACGCTCATATTATATAAAAG